>DPSD01000175.1:2665-8690 GCA_003538495.1 Accumulibacter sp. | reverse complement strand
CGCCATCGCCATCGCCATCGCCCTTGGCGTGCGCCCGTTCAACGCGGACCAGCACTTCGCCGCGGGCGGTGAACTTGATCGCGTTGCCGATCAGATTGACCAGCACCTGGCGCAGCCGGCCGGAGTCGCCGAGTACCTGCAGCGGTACCTCGGGGGCGATGTCGCAGATCAATTCCAGTCCCTTGTCGTGCGCGCGCAGAGCCAGCGCCTTGAGCGTCTCGCCAACGGCGCGCCAGAGCTTGAACGACACGCGCTCGGCGAACAGCTTGCCGGCCTCGATCTTCGACAGATCGAGGATGTCGTTGATGATCGTCAGCAGCGCTTCGGATGATTCCTCGACGATCTGCAGGCAGGTACGCTGCTCGTCGCCGAGCTCGCTGTCGAGAACCAGGCGGGTCATGCCGATGACCCCGTTCATCGGGGTGCGTATTTCGTGGCTCATGTTGGCCAGAAATTCGGATTTGGCGCGGTTGGCGGCTTCCGCGCCTTCCTTGGCGCGGCGCAACTCCTCCGAGGCGAGTTTGGCGGCCGAGATGTCGGCCAGGTAGCCGTTCCACAGCGTACCGTCGTCGGCGGTGGACGTGCCTTGCGCCTCGCCGTGCACCCAGACGGGTTCGCCACGGCCGCGATGGACGAATCGAAAATCGACCGACCAACGCGAGTTCGCGGCGACGGCCTCGGCGATCGTCGTCGATACCAGGTGTCGATCGTCGGCATGCACCAGGTCGAACAGCGCGTCGGCGTTGGCCATCGCCTCCTCGGCCGATAGACCACAGATCTGGTCGATGGCGCGGCTGAAGAACGGGAAGGCGTGTGGACGGCCGCTCGAACGCTGATACTGATAAACCGCCACCGGGATATTGTCGGTCACCACCCGCAGGCGCGCGTCGGCTTCCTTGAGCAAGGTGACATCCTGCCAGATGCCGGTGAAGATTGTCGCTCCATCCGCCGCGGGCGGTTCCGGTGCCGGGCTGATCTCGCCGCGAATCCAGCGCTGCGTGCCGTTGGCCAGCTCGATTCGATAGTCGCATTGCCAGACCTCGCGGCGTTCCGCCGCTCGCCAGAGCCCTTGCTCGACCCGTTGGCGGTCGTCGGCCACGATCTGCCGGGTGGCGAGCGTGGCATCGGCGAAGAGGGCCTCGCGTTGCAGCCCCCTGATTTCCGGCACGCGATCGCTGAGGAAGGTGAAGCGCACGCGTTGGCGACCGATCTCGCACTGGAACACCGCCGCCGGTACGCTATTGGTGATCTGGCGCAAGCGCGATTCGGCGCTGGCGATCAGCGCCTCCTGCGCCTTGCGGTCGGTGATGTCGACAATTGCGCCAAGGAGACCGGTGATACTGCCGTCGGCCCTGGTCAAGGTTGCCTTGTGGTAGATGGCGTCGCGCCGGCTGGCGTCGCGCAGTTCGACTTGTGCCTCATAGACCTGCTGACCGACCGCAGTCAGGATTTCGCGGTCCTTCTCGACATGCAGTGCCGAGAGTTCGCCGGGTAGCAGGTCCTGCACCGTCTTTCCTGCCCAGTCCTCGCGGGCGATGCCGAAGAACCCGGCAAATGCCCGGTTGAGGTGCAGGTAGCGGCCGGCGGTGTCGGTCAGGTAGATCGGCAAAGGTACCACCTCGAACAACTCCTGGACCAGGTGCAACTGCTCTTCGAGCTGGTCCAGCGCCAGTCGTCGCTCGGTCACGTCGTTGAGCGTACCGGCGCAGCCGGCAAATCTGCCGGCCGCGTCGAACTCGGCGCGGGCGAAGACTTCGAGCCAGCGGTTGTCGCCGTAGCGCGTCCGGTAGCGCGCTTCCTCGCGCAAGAAATCGACTTGCCGCGCGGCGAGCGCAAAGAAGCGGCCGGTAGCTCGTTCGCGGTCTGCCGCCGGGACACTTGCCAGAGAGGGGCGGCCCAGGCTTTCGTGAACCGCAAAGCCTGTAATCTCGCTCCACGCTGGATTGAGATAGGTCCAGCAGCCGTCGGCGTCGGTGCGGAAAACGACTTCCTTGAGGCTCTCGACGACGCTACGGAAGTTTCGTTCGCTGTCGGCAAGACGCGCTTCGATACGCTTGCGCTCGCTGATGTCGGTATGGATCGAGATGTACTGTACCGGTCGGCCGCTCCGATCGCAGAATGGCACAATGGTCGCGCTGACCCAGTAGAAATCGCCGCTCTTGGCGCGGTTGCACAACTCACCGTGCCACACCTTCGCGGCCGAAATGGTTGCCCACAAGTCGGCGAACAGCTCTGGCGGATTGGCGTCCGAGCGGGTCACGCGATGATTGTGGCCGAGCAGTTCGCCGCGCGTGTAGCCACTGATCTTGCAGAACTTGTCGTTGGCGTAGGTGATGGTGCCGCGTACATCGGTGGTGCTGACGATCGCGTGCTGATCGAGGGCGAATTTCTGGTTGGCCAGCGCTGCCAGTACGCTCTGCAAGTCGTTCCGGCTCTCTACACGCTGCCGCACCAGATCGGCCATCAGTGCCGAGAGCGCCTCGATATCGTCCTCGATCAGTGGCGGCAGCGCCTTGTTGCCGCCGTCGAGCAGTCCGCATGCGGTGTCGCGCAGGGAATTGATGGCGCGCGTACGGCTGGCCAGTTCGATGCGCAGGCGTTCGTTGACCTGGAGCAGTTCGTCCGAGCTCAGGTCCAGGCTGCGTGTTCGCAGTTCGAGGTCGCGGTCATTCTGCGTATAGGCTCTATCGACCTGGCCCAGGAAGGTGTCGAGGCCGGCGAGCAGGCGCGCAGCCTCCGGCGACACCGCCGCGTGCGCCGCGATTTGCCGGAGTTCGTCAAGGACCGCGGCCGCGCGTTCTCCCTCGACCCCGAGGACGCGCCGCATCTGGCGGCTGAGAAGCTTGTGCATGGTCACCGTCTGGTCTGGGCCGAGAAGTGGAGAATCGTTGCAACAGCCTGCCCGGAGCAAGGCGGCAAGGGCGCCGCAGAAGCGCGGCAAATGCGGCCCGTCAGCTTTCGCCGATCCAGGTCACGGTCATCGTCTGGTTGTGAAGCCGGCACGAGCCTGCCGGGGTGTAGGGGCCGATCTCGCCGTAGGAGTAGAAACCGGCGAGCAGCGCTTGCCGGCCGAAAACGGCGCCGACTGCTTCAATCTCTTCGTCGACGCGTCCGCCCATCACCAGTTTGCGACCGACACAGCTGACCAGCAGTACCAGGCCGTTCCCGTCCGAGCACAGTGCCTGCTGCACGGCTTCGGCGGCCGCTTCGGCGCCACCGACGAGGGCATCGGTACTGGCGTGCATCAGCTTCAGGTAGCCATTGGGGTCGATCTCGCCGGCCAGCGTCAGGCTGCCCTCGCGCTCATCGACGCCAAGAATGCTGCGGATCAGACCGGTCTCGCGGTGGTCGCTGCCAAGCATCGCAAACGGGAAGAGCAGGCCCGAGGCCGGCAGTCCCTTGGCGTACTCGCCAAGGTAGCGTTTGTAGACTTCCAGTGCGGGCTCGCCGTCGAGTTCATGGAGCACGTTGTCTGCGCAGCGGGTCACCTTGCGTGCGGGGCCGAAAGGTGACCAGCCGCCGAACGAAGCATGACGAAAGATCAGCCGTTCGCCGTAAAGGCCAAGGGCGACGATGCTGTCGTTCCTGGCGCCATGGTCGTCAAGGACCCAGGTTTCCTGGAAGGTGTCGCCGTCGCCCGCCAGGCCACCGCTAATCGGCACTTGGCTACCCAGGACCTCGCCGATCCCGACCAGCAGCGCGCTACCGTTGATCCGTACGCCCTGGCCAAAAACCAGGACTGCCCGCAGGCCTTCCGGCGACAACTGCGTGGCCAGCCGGCGGCCAGCGGCCTGTGAGTCATCCATGCTGGTCAATGTGGTCGAGGCCTGGAGCAGGCGGGTGTGCTCGAAGCGGATCGCGGTCACCACGCAGCTATCTTCGGTGACCCCGGCGGCGGAGACCTCTCCGGCCGTCGAGCAGCCCGCCCGTCGTGCTTCGGGAAACGCCGCCGGCAAGTGCACGGCAAGCGTGCGCAGGTGCCGGCCGGTACCGAAGGCCAGCACCAGATTGGCCCGGGCGTCATGCAGCCGCGCCAACTCGGCGGTGATCGTCGAAGGGTTGCGGATAACGGCCTGCGCAAGCTGCATCACTGCTTCTCCTGGTTCGCTGTCTGAGGCCCGGCCTAGCCGTGCAGCATACTGCGGCCTGGCCCGTCGGACAAGAAGAACGCCGAAGAGAACTAGCTGTGTGAAGCGCGCCGCGGTTTATGTGGCGCGCTGGCCAGCAGCCGATCATAGAGAGCGTTCGGCAGCAGCCGCAGCACCTTCGCGACAACGGCCATTTGCCAGGGAACGACGACGTAGCTGCGGCCGCGTTCGATCGCTTGCGCGAAGCGCGCCGCGGCGCTGTCGGCGGGCATCAGGAACGGCATCGGGAAAGGATTGCCGGCGGTCATCGGCGTTGCGATGTAGCCAGGACAAACGGTGACCACCTTGATGCCCGAAGCGCGCAATTCGACGCGCAGACTTTCGAGATAGCTGATCACCGCAGCTTTCGAGGCGCTGTACGCCTCCGAACCGGGCAAGCCGCGGATGCCGGCGACCGAGGCGATGCCGACCAGTCGGCCATGACCGGCGCGGCGCATGCCGCCGATGAACGGCGAGAAGGTCGCCGCCATGCCGAAAAAATTGGTGTCCATCACCTGCCGGATGGCGGCGAGGTCTTCGGCGTGTTCGGTCAGCGTGCCGATCGAGACGCCGGCGTTGGCGATAACGATGTCAGGGACGCCGAAACGGCCCATGAAATCCTCGCCCGCGGCACGCAGGGCTGCTGCATCGGTTACGTCGAGCGGGTAGCAGCTGATCTGTCCTGGCCAGCGCGTGGCCAACTGGTGCAGGGGTTCTGCCCGACGCGCCGCCAGTCCGAGCAGCGCCCCCTGAGCGGCATAATGCCCGGCCAGCGCCTGGCCGATGCCCGATGAGGCGCCCGTGATAAACAGCTTGCGGCCTGGCTGCACTCAGGCTCCCGGTGCGCCGCGGCTGGCGTCGTACCGGCTGTCAGCGGCGGTTGGTCGCGCAGAGCGATGGTGATGCGAACGCTGCGCGTGCTGGCTCACTTCTTGGCGCGGTCGCCGCGTGCCTTGTCGATCACCTGGTCGGTCAGCGCCACCAGGTCAGGGTAGCCTTTGACCTCCTTGCCGGTCACCAGATACTTGCCGTCGACCGCCAGCGCCGGAACGCCCTGGATCTTGTACGCCTGCGCCATCTGGTCGGCCCGCTTGGCCTGACTGATCACTCCGAATGAGTTGTAGGCATCGCTGAACTTCTTGCTGTCGACGCCTTGCGCGCTGACCCAGGCGATGATGCTCTTGTCGTCATAGAGCTTCTTGCCGTCCTGGTGCAGGGCACGGAATACGGCGCCATCGAGTTTGCTCAACTCGCCGGTGGCCTCAAGGGCGTAGTACAGCCTGGACAGGCTGGCCCATTGCGGGCGTCCGAACGAGATCGGCACGCGCTTGAAAACCACGTCGCTCGGCAAGCTTGCCGCCCACTTGCTGACCGTTGGGTGAAAGTCGCTGCAATGCGGGCAACCGTACGAGAAGAACTCGATCACCTCCAGCCTGGCTGGATTGTCGGTGACCTGCGCCGGAACGATCGCCACGTAGTCGCGACCGACCGCCAGTTCGGCCCGGGCCGGCAGAGCCATCGTCAGGATGGCCAGGGTGAGTGCCACCAACCATCCACTGCTGCGTCCTTGCATTGCTGTTCTCCTTGGTTGTCAGAGCGTTCCTAGTCCTTCTTGACCACTTTCGCTTCTATTCCCTGCCGGGCCAGTTCGGCGCGCAGGACGTTCACGTCGTCCATCCGCTGGTAGGGTCCGAGACGAACGCGGTACCACACCTTGTCCTGAAGCATCACCTGCTGGATCCGGGCTTCCGCGCCGATCATCGCCAGCCGTGCCTTCTGGTTGTCAGCCTCGGCGACATTCTGGAAGGAACCCGCCTGCAGGTAGATCGGTTGTTTGAGCGCCGGTTCCCGATCCGCCTTGCCGCCGTCCGCCGACTTGACCTCGGCTGGTTTGACCT
>DPSD01000175.1:0-2371 GCA_003538495.1 Accumulibacter sp. | reverse complement strand
ACCTCGGCTGGTTTGACCTCGGTGGGCTTGACCGCGGGGGGCCTGCTTTCGGTGGCTTTGCCTTCCTCGGGCTGGCCGGCGGTCGCCTGGCCATCGGCGGGCCGGTGTTCGCCCTGGGTGGGGTCGGGAATGGCCTCGGCCTTGCCCGGCAGGATCTTGTAGAAGTCGAAGCGCGGCTTCTCCGGCGCCGTCGAGTCACCGGGTTTGCCGGGCAGCGGCACCGGTGCCGGCGCCAGCTCCGGCATCGCCGGGTTTGCCGGAGCTGCGGCGGCGTGCTGCGGCGGTGCGTCGGAGACCGGTGGCGGCAGTTTCGGCTGCTGTCCGGTGGTGGTGAACGGCAGCGGGACTTTGTTTACGTACCAGACCACAGCGGCGACGACGACCACACCGACCACCAGGCCAATGAACAGGCCGAGCAGCGTGCCGCCACCCGACTTCTTTCGCGGCGGCGTCTTGCGGGGGGGTTTCATGTCACGACTCATGGACATCCTTTGTTCTCTGATTACATCGTTTCCGGGCAACTGACGCCGAGAATCGCCATCGCGTTGCGAATCACCTGCCGGACCGCGGCGGCCAGCGCCACGCGCGCGCCCCTGAGCGCGGGGTCGTCCACCAGCATCCGTTCGGCGTTGTAGTAGCTGTGAAACTCGGCGGCCAGGTCCCTGAGATAGAAAGCGATCAGGTGCGGCGCCAATTCGTCGGCGGCTGCCTCGACGACCTCCGGGAATTCGCCCAGCCGGGCTGCCAGGGTCAGCTCGTGCGCGCTATCGAGCCGGGAAAGGTCGGCGGCCGCGAGTGCTTCCGGCTCGCCTGCCCATAGCGTCAGCACCGAGCAGACCCGGGCGTGCGCGTACTGGATGTAGTAGACCGGGTTGTCGTTCGATTGGCTCTTGGCCAGATCGAGGTCGAAATCGAGATGCTGGTCGGCCTTGCGCAGGACGTAGAAGAAGCGGCAGGCGTCGTTGCCGACTTCGGCGCGCAGCGTGCGCAGGGTCACGAACTCACCCGACCGGGTCGACATCTGCGCCTTCCTGCCGGCGCGATAGAGCACTGCGAACTGCACCAGTGCCACATCAAGCAGGCCGGCATCGAGTCCGAGCGCGCTGACCGAGCCCCTGACGCGCGGGATGTAGCCGTGGTGATCAGCGCCCCAGACGTTGACGATCCGCTGGAAGCCGCGCTCGTATTTGTTGAGGTGGTAGGCGATATCCGCAGCGAAGTACGTGTATTGACCGTTCTCACGCTGCAGCACGCGGTCCTTCTCGTCGCCGAAAGCGGTCGACCGGAACCAGCGGGCACCATCCTGAAGATAGAGATGACCGCCGTTTTCCAGTTGCGCGACGCAGCGTTCGACCAGCCCGGTGGCGAACAGCGAGCGCTCGGAAAACCAGACGTCGAAATGCACGCCGGTGTCTTCGAGGTCGCTGCGACAGTCGGCGAGTTGCTCGGTCAGGACGTGGTCATGCACGTATTCCCAGTCGCCACCGAGCAGCTGCCTGGCGTTGGCGATCAGTGTGTCGAGGTGCGCTTCGCGCTGCTGCGTGGCTTCCGCGTCGGTGCGTTCGGTGGCGGGCAGTTCGGGGACGCCGTTCATGACCCGGGCCGCCGGACGCCGGTAGCGGTCGCCATGCGCGGCCTGGAGCTGCCCGGCCATCTCTTGCACATAGCCGCCCTGATAGGCGTTGCTCGGGAAAGGCACGTCGTCGCTGCCGGCAAGTTGCAGATAGCGCAACCAGGTCGACAAGGCCAGGATATCCATCTGGCGACCGGCGTCGTTGACGTAGTATTCGCTGGTGACGTCCCAGCCAGCGAAGGCGAGCAGCTTGCAGAGGCTGTCGCCATAGGCTGCACCACGGCCATGGCCGACGTGCAGGGGTCCGGTCGGGTTGGCAGAAACGAACTCGACCAACACTTTTCGCCTGCCGCCGGTCGTCGACCTGCCGAACGACCGGGTCTCGTCGAGGACAGCGCGGATCACTTCGAGTTTGGCAGCCGCCGGCACGTGGAAGTTGATGAAACCGGCGCCGGCTATTTCGGCGCGGCTGACCATCGGCGAGATCGGCAACTCGGCCAGCAGCAGTTGCGCCAGTTGGCGTGGATTGCGCTTCAGCGAGCGTGCCAGTTGCATGGCCAGGTTGCACGAAAAGTCACCGTGCATGGCCTGCTTGGGCCTTTCGATGTGGATTTCGCAATCGGCCTCGGCCGGCGCCACGCTGCGCAACGCGGCGCGCATCAGATCGGCAAGGTGGGTTTTCAGGTCGTGACTCATCTGGCTGCGTCGGGGTGGAGGCTGTCGAGCCCCTGATTATACGATGCCGGGGCACCGTCGGCGAATGATCGGCTCCGCGACGCAGCCCTGACGCATGACCGT
>DPSD01000349.1 GCA_003538495.1 Accumulibacter sp. | reverse complement strand
CGGTTGCTGCGGGGACGTCCCCCGCAGCGAGGAGGATCGAGGATTTGCGAGTGAGTTGGGGAACGAGGCGTCGAGGACTCGACTGCGAGAACGAACGCTCGAAGCGGAAGAGGGAGGAGACCGAGGCGCCGGGGTGCCTACTCCAGCGCGCAGCGCTTTAGTTCAATGTTTATTAGGCGCCCTTACTGCGGGCCTGCTGAAGCTCTCGCGCCTTCTGCACGAGGGTTGCTGCGTCCCAGTCTGGAAGCAGGGCTTGGCGCTCCTCGGTGTAATTGCCAGAGCCTGGGTCGTACTGACGAATGAACCGCACAGCGTTCACCCACCCAAGCGCCTCGACGAGTGCTCGGAAACCTGCTTGGCGAAGCTCTGTGGGGTTTGTGATTACGGCTTCCATTGCGAGAGCTCCTCGACGAGTTGAATGGGATCGATTACGCGCGTCTTGAGCGCGGCAGCGTGGCGGGTGCCCGTGCGTAGAAGCCGCTGGTCGACTGTAACAAAGGCCGTAGCACGCGTAAGCTCAGCAGAGGCAACATGGAACGAATCGAAGTTCTTGAAGCCCAGTGCCTGAAGCTCCTGAATGCGAAGCTGCACCTCAGCCTCGGGAAGTTGGACTACTGAACCCTGGGAGAGCCATAGGTCGACTGCCTCGCGGCGGCTTTGGACTGGATTGAGGCTGTTCTCAAGGTACTGGGCTTCGCTCCGAACGAGGTCGACCGTGCCAGGGGGTAGAGCCTGAATGCTCAGGACCGCTTCCGTCTGGAGGCGGACGATGGGCTGGTCCTGGAAGTCGAATTGTCGCTTAAGGCAGCACAGATCAAGGTACACGCGCATGGCTAAGTGTAAAGCCTCTTGGACCTGCTCACCGCGCTTCCGTAGCTCCTCATTCTAGTGCGCGTTCAAGTTGATACTAACAATCCAAGGCCAGGCAGTGAGGCTCCGGATGCTAGCTCTATTTGCTGCCAACCTCGGCAGACCGTCCTCAAGCTGCCGGCGAACCGATTCAAGATCATTGAATACTCGATTGGGGAATTCTTTCTCTCGTAACTCGTCCCAGACATGCTCCTGCGGGTTCAGCTCCGGCGAGTACGGCGGCAGTCGAAGCAGCCGCATGTTCTCCGGCACCACCAGGTCATGTGCCTTGTGCGAACTCGCTCCGTCCACCACCATGACGATGAAGTCTCGCCGATGAGCCGAGCTGACTTGGGCGAGGAACTCGCTCATGTGGGTGGTGTTCATGATGTGGGTGATCATCCAGTCGAACTGTCCCTGCAGCGGGCTGACGGCGCCGTAGACGTACAAGAACTCGCGCTCGTAGCCGTTGCCGACCATCGGGCGTGCCGGTTTCGGAGCCCAGCAGCGCCGGATGCGCACCATGCGGCCGAAGCGGGCCTCGTCCTGGAACATCAGCCGCACCTTTCGGCCGCGAACATCCTGCGGCTTCAGCAAGGCTGCCAGCTCGCCAGGAAGTTTTTTTCCAGTCCTCCTGGACAGAAGGGTCGTTCTTGGGGTGTCGGGTGTCCGGAGCTCCCTTGCGCCAGCCGTGGCGAGCGAGCATGCGGTACACCACCGAAGGCGCAATCGGATGCCCCAATCGCTGCGCCAGCGCTGCGCGGATTGGGGAGACAACCAACACGCCGCCTTGGGCAGACCGTTGCCGCCATGGCTCAAGGAACGACTTTTCCTCCTCCAGGCTCATGGCTGCATGGCGCCGGCCACCCCACTGAGGCGCTGCAGTGGCCGGCCGCGCGACGCGATCTCGCAGCCGCGACTGGTATCGCGCCACCGTTGCCCGACCCACGCCCAGCAAGGCAGCCGTCTGCTCCAGCGTGGTCCCCAGCAGCGCCGGCATCAGCACCGCCTGCGCGCAGCGCTTCGAGGGTATTGGCCTGCAGCGCCAGCTCCTGCGCTTTGGCCACCAATTCCGTATCTACCCGCCTCGGTCTGGCCATGCGATGCCTCCGTCGATGTCGACAGATTCAAGCATGCCATAGTTCGTCTCATCTTGAAAGCTACTTGGAATCAGCCACGTTGATCGATCTCGTTCTTCCTTGTTCTGGCTCAGTTTCCACTTGCCGACCATCCTGGTTACCTCAACCTCAATGCCAACGATGGCCGATAGCATCTGGTCGATGTATTCATGTGAAGAATCCGTCATCTTCCAAGGCCGCGGTGATCCGGTCTGCGCTTCATGAGTTCGCGTAAGTCGCGCCACCACGCCACGCACGAACCGTTCGTTGTCCCTGATGTAGAGCTTGCCGTGCACGTGCACCACGCGGTAGTTCCAAGTCGGGACTTTTGTGGAAATCGTGCTTGCTGGGATACCAGTTCGGCGAGACATACACGTCTTCGGCACGGAAGATCACCAACACCTCATCCCCGTCCTTGGTTTCCTTCCACAACGGATTCGCGCGAGCAACGTGCGCCAACAGCCTTTTCGGACTCTTGCCCGCCTCATCGGTGGTGTCCATCAAGTGCATATAATAACCTCTAATATATTGATTATAATACACTATATTAGTCTCATATCCACGTCTGGACCACCACCCGCTGGCGGAAGGCCTTGTTCTCGTAGATCTGACGCAACTCGTACATGCAGTAGTCGGATTTGAAGTAGGCCTCGCTGAGCACCAGCACGACATGCCTACCGGCGCCGATCTCGTCCATGAACTGCCGGATCGAATCGCCGTAGCCGATGCTGGTCTTGTCACACCGCAATTCGATCCCGCGCGCAGCACATGCGTTTTCGAGCTTGTCGACCAGCCGGTTTTGTTCTTCCTCTTTCCAGGCGTACGAAACGTAGACGCTGACCATCGAACCCCCTCCCTTCGGGTCTGCTGGAGAGTGCATCATCGGGATGATCGGGCCTTCGGCGTCGTGGCGTTCGCGCCTGCCACAAGATCGCCCAGAGAACCCGTCCAGCGTGTCAAGTATCGGCGGCGCAGGCGTGCGAGTCAAATGGGAGATGTGCGCTCTCCGTACCGGTGGAAAACGCGGCGATTGCAGACGGCGCTCGCTCACTTCTAATCGATTGATTGACCAGTAGTCTGCTTGTAATCAAAATATCGAACGATTCAACGAATCCGGGAAGAACTGTGAACAACGAAGTGTCCGACTGGATCGGGTATCGATGGCTGGCACAACAGTATGGCGTCTCGCCAGTGCAAGCGTTTCGCACCGACAGCGCCATTGCCAGATCCCGCGCCACGGTGCGCAAGGACGGCTGCACCCATCAGTATTACCCGTCCTCAGCCCGGCCTGCCGATACCCTGGCGGCGCATCTGGGCTTCGCGCTCAAGCACGAAGGCATCCACCTGGAGTTCCTCGCGCGGCTGTTCGACGTTATTCCGGTAGCCGAGCTCGAGGCCTGGGTTGCGGCCGAGCCGACTGGCCAGTACGCGCGCCGTGCGGGCTTCTTCTACGAATACCTGACTGGCCGGCGCCTGGCGTTCCCCGGCGTCGTCGCCGGCAACTACGTCTCCGCTCTGGACCATGAATCCTGGGTGATGGCTGTTCGGCCGGTCAACAATCCGCGCTGGCGCGTTCGCGACAACCTGCCGGGCTCGCGTGACTATTGCCCACTGGTGTTAAGAACCCCGAGGGTGCAGCAGGCCGAACAGTACGACTGCGCCCGGCGCCTGGCCGATCTGGAGGGTGAGTTCGGCGTCGACGTGCTGCAGCGCAGCGTGGTCTGGCTGACGATCAAGGAAAGCCGGGCGAGCTTTGCGATCGAGCAGGAAGGGCTGCAGGTCGATCGTGTGCGGCGCTTTGCCGCAATGATGGAGCGGTACTGCGGGCAGTACCCCGAGCCGCTGTCCGAAGGCGCGCTGGGTGAACTGCAGGCGCAGATCCTCGGGCCGCGGGCGACGCGCTACGGCGTGCGCCGCTCGCCGGTGTTCGTCGGTGAACGGGACGGTTTTACCGAGCTGGTGCACTACATCGCTCCGCACTGGCACGATGCGCGCTCGCTGCTGTCCGGCCTGCGCGACTTCGCAGACCGAACGGCCGGCGCTAGTGCACTGGTGCGCGCCGCGGTGCTGTCTTTCGGTTTCGTGTACATTCATCCGATGTCCGACGGCAATGGCCGCCTCTCGCGCTTCCTGATCAACGATGTGCTGCGGCGGGACCAGGCCATTCCGGCGCCGTTCATCCTGCCGGTGTCGGCCGCCATCACCAGCTCGGCGGTCCATCGGCGCCGTTACGACCAGGTGCTCGAATCGTTCTCGCGACCGCTGATGCACAAGTACGCCGAGGCCTGGCGCTTCGGCGCAGAACAGGTCGCCGAGGATGGTGTGCACTACAATCTGCAGTTCGATGCCTACCAGGACGCACTGCCCGCGTGGCGCTATCCCGACATGACCGACCATGTCGAGTACCTGGCCGAGGTCGTGCAAAGGACGATCGAGCAGGAAATGCGCAAGGAAGCGGGCTATCTGCGTGGCCTGCGCAACGCCCGCGAGCGTGTCAAGCAGGTGATCGAAGGACCGGATGGCGACATCGACCGGATCATCCGATCGGTGCGAGAAAACGCCGGCAAATTGTCGAACAAACTGCTCAACGAATTCCCGGCTCTGGCAGACGATGACCTCGCGAGCGAGGTGCTGGCGGCCATCGAGGCGGCGTTGGCGCCGCCAGGCAAGCTTTGACCTTGCGTGCCTCGGCAGCCGGGAATAGCCGGTGCGTTGGCAGGCCGGGGTGTGAGCAGTTGGGCGGTGGCCTTCAGTCGGTGCCGCAGAGAATCGTCACGCTGGGGATGACCTTGCCGATTTTGCCTTCGGCGAATGCCGTGCCAAGCGCCAGGGTCAGCTCCCATTCGCCACGCAAGGACAGCCTCGCGGTGCTGCGGAAGAGGCGTTGATCGCCGGCGATCTGCGTACGTTCCAGGAAGCTCAGATCGGCTCGTGGATTGAGCAGACGTAGAGTGAAGCCGGGGTCTTCGCAGGCGGCGAGATGGAAGCGGTCAATATCGGCAAGCGTGGCCAGTGCGGCGGCGACGGCAGGCGTCAGCAGCTCGTCCGCCTGGCTGATCTGCGCCGCCCAGGCGCTGATCTCGATCCTCGCTCGCCAGGGCGAGCGTTGCTGGTAGCCGCGGGTGGGCGTGTCGACCTTCAGCAGCAGCTTGAAGTCGCCTGCCGGGGGGCGATAGAAGGTGAGCACTTCGATCTCAGTGCCTTTTTCTTCCTCGGTAGGCTTGTGGACCGTGAGCTTGTAGTCATCGCCGCGCCGCGCCAGCCGGCCTGGCGCAGTCTCGATTTCGAGGAGCCTTTCTATCGTGCCGATCGCCAATGGAAAGTCGAAGCGCAGGCCGTCCCCAGTCATGGTCACGGTCTGCGTGAGCTGGACAGCGTCACGCCGGTCTTCCGCGTTGCTCGGTGCCTTGCGCAGAGGTCGCAACTTGATCACCGAAAGGTTGAGCAGCGGTGTGTCGGCTGCGGCGGGGGGAAGCATCGGGCCGGCGACCAGTTTCGTGCTTTCCGGCAGCGACGCGCGCAGATTGCCTGCGAGCCAGGTTTCGAAGGTGTTCAGCATTTCGTCAGAGAGGCAGGCAATGCGCAGGTCGCGCGGCGTGAGATGAATCGCAGCAGCAGTGGTTGCGCTGCGCCATCACTTGCCGAGCAGCGCGCCAGGGGTGGGCGGTCTGTAGGCTGCGTGGTGGCGAAGCACTGGCAAACATCAGCGAACGAGGCCTCAGGTCGCTGACGGCGATTCGGGCGACTCGGCGGCCGCTGGATCAGCGCCCGGCAGCATCTCTTCCAGCACCTGGATGGCGCCACTGATGCGCAACAGCGTCTGGTGCAGATCCGCCTGTCGGTTCTGCAATTCGGCCATCACCTTCTGGCCGGAGGCGTATTCCTCGCGAAGTTCCTTGAGGCGGTTTTCGAGTTTTTCTTGCATTTTGAGTCCTGGCAAATAAGGTAGGGGAACCGTACGGGTGCTGCCGGCCCATTATCGCAGGCAGCCTTTAGTTCGCTATATCCAGACTTCCTGGGCCTCCAGCGTCCAGCGTGAGTTTGCCCATCCATTGTAGGCCTCACAGGCGTATGTGGAAATCGAACCTACCCAGATGCCAATCGTGTGGACTCCGGGCGGAATTCCCACCGCGTATCCGACGATTGTCGCTGGGTCATGACGATCGATGATCGTGACGCCACCGTCGCACAGCGAGTACTTGTCCTGATAGATCGCGCCGCCCGGGGGAGCGCTGCCGTCAACCCTGATTTCCCAGCGTGCGGCGGTATTGTTTCCTCGCACTCGGATGTTGTCGCAATAGATGATGCGGATGGCGGTGTTCTCGTGAATCTTGTGGAAGCTTAGAACCCTGGAAACGATCTGGCCGTTGTCGGTTGGATCTGAGGGGCCAAGGCCGGTTGCCATACTTATTCTTCGGACAAACCCGTCAGTAACGTTCAGATCTCCGATGACCTCCAGTTTTGCACGAGGCGTTTCTGTGCCAATGCCGACATTACCCCTCCCGTCAAGAACCAGCTCATAACTCCATGGTTGCCGAACAAAACGCATCTTGTTGTTATGAACATAGATCGCCCAGTCATCGTATTCCGTACTGATGAAGTCGAGCTGCGCGGCATTTCCTTTGATGGCCAACTGACCGCCATAGCCGAGCCCGCTATCCGGATCCTTGGGGGCACCGGCCCCGCCAGCTCCTCCTCGCACGGTCAACCTGCTTCCTATCCCGACGGTGCCTTCGACGAGCAAGTTCTTGTCCAGTTGCAGGTTGCCACTGACGCTCCCCCCGGCCCGACTCAGCTTGTCGTCTTGCAGGCCCTTGACGGTGGCCAGCAGGTCGGCAATGTCGCCGAGCAGCGCCTTGCCATTCACTTTCAGGTCGCCGCCGACGTTGAGGTTGCCGCTGGTGTTCAGGGTGCTGACGCTGATGTCGGCGGTCGGATCGATAGCCTTCCCAGGGATGAGGCGGCCGTCGTCCCTGCCGGTGTGCGTGTGCTTTAGGATCTCCTCGCGCGTCTGGATTTGAAGTTCGTTCCAGTCGCCGCTGCGGATGATGTCGTTCGGGTCCTTGCGGACGTACGGGTCGGGTCTGTCGGCCATTAGAAGAGTACCTCGCAGATCATGGTCATTTCATCCTGCCATCGTTGCGGAGTTCGGTGATTTGCGCCTGTTGCTCCTTGATGGCTTCGATGATTACCGGAATCAGGCCCATGGTGTTGACAAACTTACGTTCCGTGAGCGTAGTTACCAGCTCTGGAAAAACCTGTTCGACTTCCTGGGCGATGACACCCATTTCTCTTCCTGTTCCAAGGCTTTCCTCATTCCAGGAGAAAGAAACGCCGCGCAGGGACAACAATTTTGCCAAGGGGCTATCGATAGGCGCGAGATCTTTCTTC
>DPSD01000436.1:4056-4928 GCA_003538495.1 Accumulibacter sp. | reverse complement strand
GCCCGACGGGGCGCGGCGGGGCGGGCCGCGGTCGCGCGGCGAGCGTCACCGCGGCCCGGGTTACGGGTGCTTGCGGGTGCCTACTGGTTCACGCCGCTGATGACGATTTCGACCCGACGGTTCTTGGCCCGCCCCTGCGGCGTGTCGTTCGACGCTACCGGACGCGAATCGCCGAAGCCCTCCGCGGCAAGGATGCCCTGCGGCACGCCTTTGGCGACGAGGAATCTGACGACGTCGGTGGCCCGCGCGGTGGACAACTCCCAGTTCGACGGGAAGCGCTTCTTCAGCGCCGGGCCGATCGGCACGTTGTCGGTAAAGCCCTCGACGACGATCCGCTTGCCTTGCAGCGTGCTCAGCGTTGGGGCAATCTTGGCCAGCGTCTGCTCGCCCTGGCGGTGGATCTCCCAACCGCCCTCGGGGAAGAGGATCTGGTCGACCAGGGTCAGCTTGACCTGATTCTGCAGTTGCTCGATCCTGGCCTGGTCGGCGTTGATCTCCGTCTGCAACTTGGCGTTCAGCGACTCGTACAAGGCCGACTTCTGCTGGTACATATCGGCCTGCTTGACCTCGCCCTGATAGGTCTGCTCGGAAACACATCCGGCCGTCAGGGCCGCCGTCGCAAGTGCTGCGATCAGTACTCTGTTACGCATTTGCTGCTCCTTTCATTGCTTGCGGCTGCGGCCGGTCGCCACCGACCGGTCCGCGCCGCGGTTACACGATGGTTCGTGGGCGAGCCCCGAACCCCGAAACCCCGAGATCCTACTCGCTGGAACGGCACCTGGCTGCCACGGTCGTTGACCGGCGAGCCGGTGCCGGATCCGACGTCCGGATTCTCGTCCCGCTGCAGGATGAACGGAATCGTCCGCTCCATC
>DPSD01000436.1:0-3729 GCA_003538495.1 Accumulibacter sp. | reverse complement strand
ATCGTCCGCTCCATCTTCCGCTCCGCAACGACCTTGCCGGCGGCCTTGAGCACGCCGGTAGCACTGCGCCCGATGCCACGATGGCGTGTGGTGGTTCCTGCCGAACCACGCCGTGCCACAGCCGCTGGCGGCAATCCCATCGAGCGCCGGCGCCGGGATGACGCCGGCGAAGGTACCAGGGACAGCGGAGCCCGAATCGTCCGTCATGATCAGCGAGACGTTCGGCGCGCCGTTGCTGGCGCGACGGCCAGCATGGCGCCGACGGTCCAGCCGGCACGGACGCCCACGATCCTTCCTGTCTTCATCCTTCTTCTCCGGTAAGTGGTGTTGCGATGCGGCGGATGTTGCGCGCCCGAGCGCGGCGTCATGGGCAGGGCCGCATCGGGTCGGACGCAAGCGGCCCGGCGGAACCGGTACGGCGACCGGCGTCAGCGGCCGCGGCGAACGCCGGCAAGCCACTCAGCCCGGCGGCCGAACGGACATGCAGATCGCGCTGCGGGAACGGGATCTCGATCCCCTGAACACGCAGCGCCCGCTCGACCGCAAGGTTGAGTTCGTGCTGGACGCGCAAGCGCTTGTCGAAGGAATCGACAAAGGCACGGATCTCGAAATCCAGCGAGCTGTCGCCAAAACCGACGAAGTAGACCGATGACGCGGGATCTTCGAGGACGTCGTCGTTGGCCCGTACGGCCGCGATCAGCAGCCGCTGCACCAGCGCGATGTCGCTGCCGTAGGCGACGCCGACCTTGAGCAGCAGCCGGGTGGTCTGGTTCGAGAGCGTCCAGTTGACCACCGTGTCGGTGATGAACGCCTTGTTCGGGATGATCACTTCCTTGCCGTCGAAGTCGACCACGGCGGTCGCGCGCGCGCGAATGCGCCCGACCGTGCCGGTGACACTGCCGACCGTGACGATGTCGCCGATGCGGATCGGCCGCTCGGCGAGGACGATCAGGCCCGACACGAAGTTGGCGACGATTTCCTGCAGGCCAAAACCGAGGCCGACGCCCATCGCCGCGATCAGCCAGTGCACGTCGGCCCAGCCGATGCCGAGGATGCTGAAGGCGCTGACGATACCGACGGCAGCTAGGGCGTAGCGCGTAATGACCTTGATCGCATAGGTCGCGTCGGCCTGCACCTCGAAGCGCTGCAGCAGCACGATGTCGAGCAGCGCGCCGATGTTGCGCACGACCACGGCGGTGACCGCGCCGACGAGCAACGCCAGGAACAGATTGCCGACGGTCAGCGGCAGCGTCGTCGCCTGGCCATCGACCTTCGCATTGTAGGTCCACAGGGCGTAGTCGCCGATCACCGACAGCGCCGGTATGCCGCCCCGCCACACCAGCCAGATGCCACCGAGCAGCAGCAGCGTGATCAACACGTCGAGGAGCGATCGCGTCTGCTCGCCGATCGCCGCAATATCGAGCTGCGGCGGGCGCGCCTCGGCCACTTCGCCGCTCTCCTCGGTGTCCGCGTCCGCCAGAGCCAGACGCCTGGCCTCCTCGGACTGGTGACGGTCAAGCCGCCAGCGCTCGACCTGCACCCATAGCGCGATCAGGCCATACAGCGCCACGGCGGCGAAAGTCAGGAACACCGAGTACACCGTGCGCGTGAAGAAATAGCCGGCAGCGACGAAGTAGCCAGCCGCCGAGAGCGCGGCGATCGCCAGCGGCCCGGCCAGCAAGGCACCGAACCAGAGCGCGTGCAGGCGCGCCGCCCAACTGCGCGGTGCGCTCGCGTAGAGCCGCTGCATCAATGGGCTCTTGCGCCGCAGCAAGCGCATCAGGAAGACGGAGAGAACGATCATCGCCACACTGAAGGACATCCGCCCGACACTCTCACGGTTGGCGTAAGGGGCGTGGTCCAGGCCGTTCAGCGCGACGAAAAAGAGCAGCGGCACGAAGAACTCGGAAAAACGCCGCAATGCTTGCGCGCTGTAACCCGTCAGGGACTCGTCCCAGCCGAAATGGCCGCCAGCCACGCCGCGGCGGTCGAGCAGCCAGGCAAAGGCCGACAGCGCCAGCAGCAGCTTGGCGATCGCCGTCAGGGCGTCGCTCAGCGCGAGGGCGAAGGACTGCGTTTCCGGCGCCGCGGCGAGGACATTCCCCGTCGTCCACAGCACCAGCGGCACGGGCAACGCGAGGGCCATGGTGATCGCCAGCGCGGCTACGGTGTGTCCGATCCAGTAGCGGTCATAGTTCGCCGTTGCCGGCGCGAGGACGACCAGCCGGGCTTGCAGGCGTCTGCGGCCGAGATACAGGGCGCTCGCGACCAGCAGGGCCAGCGCCGGCCAGAACGGCCGCAGCGGCACCTGGTCAACCAGCACCTGGCCGGCAGCGCGCCAGTTGGCGCCCGAGAGCATCCACGCCATCGCCGCAGGAATCTCGCTGATCGTCTGCGCCCCGGGACGTGCCGGTACCCAGAACAGCAGGCGGGTCAGTTCCGAACGGGCCGCCTGCGTCCGTCGCGCGAGGTCGAGATCGGCCTCGTCACTGTCCAGCAGCGCGCGCAGCAATTGGCGCTGGACCTCGTCGAGCCGGGCCAGCAAGACGCGCTGCTCGCCGAGTCGGGCCCACGCCGCCGCCTGAAAGTCCGGCCACAGCGCTTCGGCAAGCGGTGGCTCGGCCTCGGCAAAGCGCGTCGCGACCACCGCCTGCAGGTCGCCGAGTTCGTCGAGCGCACGCTCGGCGCGCAGATTGGCGTCGCTGGTCGACGCCAGCAGGCCTTCACGCTGCCGGCGCTCGGCATCGAAACGCTCGGGCTTGGGCAGGACGCGCAATTGCCCGATCACCGTCTGCGCGAACTCCCGGCCCAGCGCATGCACCTGCGCGTGCCTTTCGATGCGCTCCATGCTCTCCGCCAGGTCGCGCTGGCTACCGCGCAAGCGCGCGAGGTCGATGCGCGCCAGTTCGAGCGCCGTCGTCGCGTCAGCGATCTGGTATTCATCGATTTCATCACCGATCAGAAGGCGAACGTTTTTCCGATGGTGGCGGCTGGCAAAGGCCTGGCGGACATGCTTCTGACCGAAGATCTGTAAGGGAAAGACAAGATGCGACACATTATTTCCATCCTGCTGGAGAACGAGGCGGGAGCTCTGTCGCGGGTGGCCGGTCTGTTCTCGGCGCGCGGCTACAACATCGAGACCCTCACCGTGGCTCCGACCGAGGACATCTCCTTGTCTCGCCTGACCATCGTCACTTCGGGCACCGATGCCGTGATCGAGCAGATCACCANNCGTCGTCGCGTCAGCGATCTGGACGGCCAGCCTGATGTTTTCGGCCGTAATATCGCTCGCCAGACTTGCCGGCAGGCCATCGGTCGCCCGCGCCGGCAGTACGGCGAGACAAAACCAGACCAGCACGGCGCACGCCCAGCGACCGACCCCGGCCACGGACCGGCGCACCGGCCAGCGATCCAGCACTGCCAGCAAGCCGTTCACGGCGCCCTAATCGCCGCCGCGATATCGCCGCTGACGCGGGCCAGCGCGCGACTGTGGGCGGCGACCAGTGCTTCAAAGCCAGCGCCGGCGCTCGGCTCGCGCACTTGCGAGCGGCCGCTCTTCGCTGCGCCGCCGGCCGCTGGGCGGACCGTCCACAGGGCTTCGATCAGCACCCCCTCGCCGAGCGTCGAGTCAAAACGCTGGAAGTCGATCAGCACCTGGTGGTCGGGGCTCGACCGGGTGGCCTGGCCGTAGGGCCAGACGCGCGCCGTGCCGAGTTCCCGCGCCAGGTT
>DPSD01000232.1 GCA_003538495.1 Accumulibacter sp. | reverse complement strand
GCTCTATCAGCGCAGCGCCGACATTTTTCTCGGCGTACCCTTCAACATCGCTTCCTACGCGCTGCTGACCTTGATGCTGGCGCAGGTCTGCGGCTACCGGCCGGGCGATTTCGTGCATACACTTGGGGATGCACACCTGTACAGCAATCATTTCGAACAGGCGCGCCTGCAGCTGACGCGTACTCCGCGTGCCTTGCCGACGATGCGACTGCAAACAGCGGTAAGCGATCTGTTCAGCTTCCGCATCGAGGATTTCGTGCTCGAAGGCTACGATCCTCATCCGCACATCGCTGCTGCGGTTGCTGTCTAGGCCTGCAGGCCGATGCGTGTGCAGGCGCCGGCAGTAGCAGGACTGCTCCCCAGGATCTCGCTGATTGCTGTCGTTGCCAGCAACCGTGCGATTGGCAAGGACCAGCAATTACTCTGGCATTTGCCGGAAGACCTGCGGAATTTTCGCGAAACGACGCGCGGCAAGCCGGTGATCATGGGCAGAAAGACCTGGGAATCGTTGCCGACAGCCTTTCGCCCATTGCCCGGACGGCACAACATCGTCGTCAGCCGCAACCCCGGTTACTTGCCCAGCGGAGCAACGCCGGCCCGTTCGCTGGAAGAGGCGATTGCTCTGGCAGGCGAAGTCGCTGAGGTCTTCATCATTGGTGGTGAAGAACTGTATCGTCAGACCCTGCCGCTGGCCAAACGTCTGTACCTGACCGAAGTCGCCGAGAATGCGCCGGGTGACCGCTTTTTCCCCGAAGTTTCGCTTGCCGAGTGGCGGGAAGTCTCCCGTCGCACCGGAAACGTCCAAGCGCCGGCCGCTGCCACTCCCGGGAGTATCCCTGCTTTCGATTTCGTGATTTACGAGCATCGCTAATCACCCGTCACGGCGAGGTTGCGGCCAGCGTCAGAATCGGCGCATCTTGCGGTTTCCCCGGATGGCCAGATGGCGATACATCATTCCCGCGACCAGCGTGATTGCCCCGCAAGCGGCCAAGGCCTTGTTGAAGCGCCTCCAGGGTGGGCATCGACCGATTGGGCAGGACGGTAATCCGGATTGCTCCCAGCGCGATGAGCACGGCCAAGTAGGACAGGGCATGGAGCAGGAAACAGATGGCCTCGCCAACGGCGGCGACGACGAATCCGGCGAGTGCCGGACCGACGAAGCGAGCGCTGTTCATCAGCAGCGAATTGAGTGCGATCGCATTCGGCAGGTCATCCGGATCGTCCACCAATTGAATCGCAATCGCCTATCGAGCCGGAACGTCCAGGGCATTGATGCAGCCCAAGAATAACGCAAGACCCATCAGCAGTCCGGGCGAAACCCATTCTTGCCAGGCCAGGGCAGCCAGTACGATGGCCTGCAGCATCGACAGCGCTTGTGTCCACATCAGCAGCCGCCGCCGGTCGAGGCGGTCGGTCCATACCCCTCCGATCGAGGCAAAAATCAGGATCGGGATTTGGCTGGCGAAGCCAATCGTTCCCAGCACGAAGGCCGAGTTGGAAAGGCGATAGGCCAACCAGATCATGGCGATCTGCTGCATCCAGGTGCCAGCCAGCGAGACCAGTTGGCCAAAGAAATGATGCGCTCGGCAACGTCGGCGCAACCGACAATCCTGACATGGCTGCGATGTCCTCACATTCTAGAGACAAATGTTGGGACAGCCGGGTTGTGTGTAAATGTTCCAGGCGGTACATTGCCCGTACTGCTGCCCGCTTGCCCACCTAGCAACAGACGACCCTACCTCTGGCGTTTCAGACTGCACCGGCAGCAGCCCCGCAGACGAACTATTGGTACTATTGCCTGGCTGCCAAGAGCTACTATCCGTACCTCAGGGAGTGTCCCAGCGGCTGGCAGGCGGTGCCATCGCAGCCTCCGGGCCAACCCTGACCCCGACCAGAAGGGATCGACATGAAATCATTATTGGCCACTGCGGTCGCCCTATCGGGTCTGACGCTGATCGGCGGTTGTGTCAGCTTACCGACCGGTCCAAGCGTCATGGCCCTTCCAGGCACGGGCAAGACCTTCGACGAGTTTCGCCTGGATGATGCCCAATGCAGGCAATATGCGCTCAGCCAGGTGGGTGGTGCCACAGCGGAACAGGCAGCCAGCGACGCCGGCGTACGCAGCGCCGTGTTGGGTACCCTGCTCGGTGCCATTGTCGGTGCGGCAATCGGTGGACGTGACGGGGCAGGCGTAGGCGCCGGTACCGGGCTCCTCATCGGCAGCCTGGCCGGCACGGATACCGCCCGGACCTCTGCCTACGGCAACCAGCGACGCTACGACCACGCCTACGTCCAGTGCATGTACGCCAGGGGTGAGAATGTTCCCGTCTCCGGCACATTCACGCAGCCTCGGTCATCTGCACCGATGCTTCTCCAGCAGCCACCGGTTGACAACTACCCGCCGCCACCGCCACCGCCACCGGGCAATCCGCCTCCGCCGCCTCCAGAGTATGGGAGATGAACAGGCGCATGCCGCGCGCCCTGCGATGCCTGGACAGGATCCAAAAAAGATATGCCAGGCTGTCCAGCCTCCTCCTGGCGGCGCTCGTGTTGTGGATCGACATCGTCACCGGCACCGAGATCCAATTCCCACTCATCTATGTCCTTCCGGTGGGCCTGGCAGCATGGCGTAGCCAGCGATATCTGGCATATGGTCTGGCGATGACGCTGCCCGTACTGAGGATCGGTCTTGAATTTCCCTGGGGGACCGACGCATCGCTTGTCATTGCCGACATCAACGCCGTGATCGAGATCGCCGCCATGCTGCTGTACGCGTATCTGGTCGGTGAAGCCACGGCACGGACCAGAGGTTTGACGAAGACGGCTACGGCAAGGGAACGCGAGGTGAGCCAACTGCGCGCCTTTGCCCGGATGACGAGTGCAACCCTGCAAGGGCGGGGAATTTCCCCTGGCATGGCGGACGGAGTGGCGTGGATCTACCTGCCATCGGAAGGCGAATCGACCTTCGAGCAGCAGCCGATCACACAGGACGATGTGGAGGCTGAGATCGACCGGCTCGACAGCGCATTGGCGGCTGCGATCCGGGAGCTGGAAAACAGACAGCAGCATCTCATCGGCGATATGGCCGCGGCGGAGAGCGCCCTGCTGGACGTACACCTGGCCATGCTCAACGACACCGAGTTCTGGAAGGTGTGCAAGCAGCGCGTACGTGCGGATCTGATCCAGGTCGAACAGGCTGTTGCGGAAGAAGTTCGGGAAATGGCCGAGAGCCTGGACGGGTCGACCCAGGACGCCATTCGGGAGCGCAGTGCCGACATCCGTGACATTGGTCGTCGGGTTCTGCGCAATCTCGGGGTCTCCGGCGAGCCACCAGCCAACCATCTGGCTTCACTTCCGCCATGCACGATACTCGTCGTCACCGAACTCCTGCCGTCCGACATATTCCAGCTCGATCGCGTCAATCTGGTGGCCCTGGTCACCGAGCGTAACAGTGCCGCGTCACATGTCGCAATTCTTGCCCGCACCAGAAACATCCCGGCGATCAGCGACATCAAGGATGCCACGGCGCTGCTGGCAACGGGCGACCACCTGCTGGTGGATGCAGAAGCCGGCACGGTCACCGTCGCACCGTCCAGGATTCAATCCGAGCTTTTCGCGGAGCGCCGGAGCCAACATGCCACGCACGAGTCCGCGGCGGCAGCCGACCCAGAGCAGGAGCCCACTACCAGGGACGGCATCCGCATCGGACTGTATGCGAACATCAGCAGACCGGATGAAGCGCATCTGGTGTCGGAGTATCGGCTGGATGGCGTGGGCCTTTTCCGGTCCGAGTTTCTCTTTCTCGATGTCGCCGAGCCGCCCACTCTCGACGAGCAGCTTGCGGCCTATTCCGCGGTGGCTGCGACGCTTGATCCATCTGTCGTCGTCATCCGCACGATGGATTTTGGCGGGGATAAAATCCCGCAATTCAAGCGCACCGAGAGTGATTTTGTTTTCCGGACGGGCGGACGTGGCCTGGCACTTTCCCTGGCCGAGAAAACCCTGTTCCGCACCCAGCTTCAGGCCATCCTCCGCGCCGCGCGGTTGGGTGATGTGCGGATCATGTTTCCCATGGTCACTGGGGTGGCCGATCTGAGGGAAGCACGCCATCGGGTCGCCGAGTTGATCGAAGTCGAGCAGTTGGCCAGGCGGGTAGCCATCGGTGCCATGATCGAAACCCCGGCGGCAGTGATTTATATCCGTGAGATCGTGAAGATGGTCGATTTCGTATCCATCGGGACCAATGATCTCGCCCATTTCATCCTGGCCACGGACCGCCAGTCACAGGAATCTCCTGGCGCACTGGCGTTCCTGCATCCCAGTGTGCTGCGGGCGACAGACCATGTGGTGCGGACTGCCCTGAATCAGGGGATTGACCTCTCGGTGTGTGGAGAAGCAGCAGGAATTCCGGCAGCCGTCTGCCTGTTGGTGGGAATGGGGGTCCGGAATTTCAGCATGAACCCTTTCCAGGCGTCGGGTATCCGCCGCTTCCTGCGACAGATGACCCTCGAACAGATGGAAACGGTCGCCAGGGATGCCCTAGCCGTTACCACCCTGGAAGAAGTCCAGCAGATCACCGAAACTGCACTTCGTGAAACTCCCGGGCTCAACTAAGTGGGCGAAAGGATGAACAGGTGGTGGATTCTTCTTTCCGGCCATCCGCATGGCCAATGGCGTGGCGCCAGGATGACGTTACACCTGCCTACTCTTG
>DPSD01000298.1 GCA_003538495.1 Accumulibacter sp. | reverse complement strand
GCGCGCCGATCGAATTGCCGCTGCCCTGCGAATCGGGTTAAATTGCTGCTCTTGGCAACTGGGTGCCGCATCGGTCAGGGAGACCCCATGAAAATCGATCTGGAACGTTTTGGTCTCACGGATGTGCCGGTCGATCCGGACACCATCTTTACCTTCGCCGAGGGGCTCGCAGGTTTTGCCGAATGCCGGCACTTCAAGATCTTTCACGAGGAAGGCAAGGCGACGGTCTTCTGGCTGCAGTCGCTCGACGACCCGCGCTTGATGTTCCCGATCGTGCCGCCGGAGGTACTCGACCTCGAATACCAGATCGAACTTTCCGACGCCGACTGCGAGCTGCTCGGGTTGGAGCATGCCGAGGACGCGGCGGTGGTGGTGATCGTCTACCGTGATCCGGCCGAGCGGGGCAAGATCGCCGCCAACACGCGCTCGCCGATCATCCTCAATCCGCGCAATCGGCGGGCGATGCAGAAGGTGTTGCAGGAAGTGCATCCGACGCTGCTCTACCGCGCTCGTTGACGCGCCCTGCGGGAGGGCGACGAGGCTCCGGGTCCGTCGCCGAAGGCGCAAGCGCCGGCGGCAACTCTGACGCCAGGCGCCACTTGATCCCGCTGCGGTGGCTCGGCGCGCGCCGCCTGGCGGGAGATCCGCGGCGGCCCAAGTCCGCCATCTCTACGGCAAACCCCGAAGTATTTTGTGGTACATACTAAAGAAAGGGCGGCTTGTGCCGTAGACCACCGTAATGGCGAGATGGTCGGCGATAACTGGGAGGAGCAAAGATGGGCGGAGTCGCTTGGAAAATTCGTGCCGTAATGTTGCTTCAGGTCGCTGCGGCTGCCCTGGCGGCCTGGCTGGCGACCGCCGTTTTCGGTGGCGGCATCAATGCCTGGCTGGTGGCGGTGGGTGTCCTGGTCCTGCTCTCGCTGGCGCTCGGATTTCTCCTGGAGAGCAATCTCGTCGGCCGGTTGAGGGCGCTGCGCGAAGTTCTGGCGGGAATGTACAGCGATGGTGACCTGACCAGGCGAGCGCCGGTGCAGGGCAAGGACGAAATAGCGGCGGTAGCCGCCGATTTCAACCTCTTGATCGGCAGCTTCGCGACGATCGTTGGCAAAGTTCTGTTCAACTCGGTCGAGGTGGTGAATGCCTCCAAACAGCTGATGGCCGACGCCAACCGGGTGTCGTCCGGGTCGAATCAGCAACGCGACGCTGCCCTGGCCACTGCCAGCGCAATGGGCGAGTTGACCGAGAACATGAATCAGGTCAGTCAGAGCGCCAGCGAAACGGCGACCATTTCGGAAACCTCGAACAACTTGTCCACCGAAGGGATGCGGATCGTCCATAGCGCGTCGGCAGAGATGGAGCAGATTGCCGCCTCGGTGACCCAGTCGGCGAAAGTGGTGTGCGCTCTTGGCGATCGTTCAAAGGCGATCAGCGGCATCGTCCAGACGATTCGCGAAATCGCCGACCAGACCAACCTGCTGGCGCTCAATGCGGCGATCGAGGCGGCGCGTGCGGGTGATCAGGGACGCGGGTTCGCGGTGGTCGCTGACGAGGTGCGCAAGCTCGCCGAACGCACGTCACACGCGACGGGAGAAATCAGCCAGATGATTTCAGCGATTCAGGGCGAGACGCAGAGTGCGATTGCGAGTATCGAGGCCGGTAGCGGCCAGGCCCGGAATGGCGCGGAACTTGCACAGCAGGCAGCGGAGTCGCTGGAACGGATCAACAGCGGCGCCCGCGCGACGATGGAGAAGGTCGAGTCGATCGCCGCGGCCGTCGCCCAACAGAGTCGCACCGGGCAGCGGATCGCCGACCACGTGCGCCGGATCAAGGACATGGCTGACACCAACAACGGTGTTGCTGCCGAGACGCTGGTGGCGGTCGACCACGTGGAATGCCTGGCCGAGAATCTCCGGGAAATCAGCAACGTCTTCAAGCTTGGCGCATTGGGCGACCAGGCCCTGGCGACGCACACCAGAATGCCCGATATCGTCAAGCAGGCAGCGCTCGGCGTCGGGCAGCTTTTCGAAAGAGCGATTGCTGCCGGCAAGATCAGGATCGAGGACCTGTTCGACGACCGCCACCAGCCGATCGCCAACACGCGGCCGCAAAAGTTCAAGACGCGTTTCGACGATTTCACCGATCAGAACGTGGCGCCCCTGCAGGAGAGTGTATTGGAGCAGTGCAAGTGGGCGGTGTACGCGATCTGTATCGATCGCAATTGCTACGTACCGACCCACAACCGCAAGTTTTCACAGCCGCTGACCGGAGACGAGAAGGTCGATTTCGTAAACAACCGTACCAAGCGGATTTTCGACGACCCGGTGGGCAAACGCACCGGCACGCACGAGCAGCCTTTCCTCCTGCAGACCTACCGGCGCGACACCGGCGAGGTGATGCACGACATCTCGGCGCCGATTACCGTCAAGGGCCGTCACTGGGGTGGTTTCCGTATTGGTTACAAGACCGAGGTCTGACCCGGGACGCGGTGTCCGCAGTCGGTGGTCGATCACCACTCGGCCGCGCTGGTTGAATTGAGGTGTCCGCGGCAAGGCTGGTACTGGTCCGTGCGCGAAGGAAAGAACAATGTCCGACCTATTGAAGAATATCGACGCCCGCACCAAGCTGGCGGGGACCAACAAGCTGGAAATCCTGTTGTTCTCGCTCGGTACCGATGCCCGTACCGGGCGGCAGGAGACCTTTGGCATCAATGTCTTCAAGGTCCGCGAGGTGATGCGTACGCCGCCGATTACCGCCGCGCCGGAAATGCCCGCATCGGTCGAGGGAATGGTCAGTCTGCGCGGAGTGCTGGTGCCGGTGGTCGATCTGGCCCGCTACGCCCGCATCGACACACAGACGCCGCGCTCGATCATGATCGTCACCGAGTACGCCGGTCATACCCAGGGTTTCCTGGTCGAGGCGGTGGATACCATTCTCCGCCTCGACTGGAGCCAGATGCGGGTACCGCCGGCGATGCTGATGGCCGAAATGGGCGGCCTGGTGACCGCGGTGACCGAGTTGTCGGACGGTCGTCTGGTGATGTTGATGGACGTCGAAAAGATCCTTTCGGAGACGACGAAATACGACGACGAGGTCGTCTTCCGCAGTATCAAGCCGCTGGGGAAACCCGAATTGACGGTGTTCTTCGCTGACGACTCGGCGGTCGCACGCAAGCAGATCGAGCGGACGCTCGACGCAATGGGGGTCAAGTACGTGGCGTCGATCAATGGCCTCGAAGCCTGGGACGAACTCGCGAAAACAGCGGCCTACGCGCTGTCGGCGGGCCAGGAGGTCACCGACCTGATCAGTCTGGTGTTGACCGATATCGAGATGCCGGAAATGGATGGCTACATCCTGACCAAGAAGATCAAGTCCGACCCCCGCTTTGCCGGTGTACCGGTGATCATGCATTCCTCGCTGTCGGGGATGTCGAACCAGCAGTTGGGCAAGTCCGTCGGGGTCGACGAGTACGTGCCCAAGTTCGAGCCGCAGCGCCTGTCCGAGACGCTGGCGCGACGGCTGCTGGGTCCGCTCCCGGCGCTGCCGTTGACCTGATTTCGCGATCTCTCTGGAGCGATACGATGGATGTGGCAGAAAGAAAAAACCTGCTCGAGGGCGTTGACGCGAGGACCCGGCTGGCCGGGTCCAACAAGATGGAGATCCTGCTGTTCTCGCTTGGCACGCGCGAGACCTTCGGGATCAACGTCTTCAAAGTGCGTGAAGTCGGGCGCACGCCGCACATCACCAGGACCCCGAACATGCCGCGCGGGGTCGAAGGGCTGATTTCCCTGCGCGGCAACGTCATCCCGGTGTTGTCGCTGATCTCCTTCCTCGACCACAAGGATCAGCCGCTCGAGCACGGCAAGACGATGATGGTCGCCGAGTACTCCAAGCGGACGCTCGGCTTTCTGGTGCACGAAGTGGATCGGATCATTCGGGTCGACTGGGAGAAGGTCAAAGCGCCGGAAAGCGTTCTGTCGACCAATCAGGGCCTGATTACAGCGATCACCGAACTCGAAGACGGCAAGCTGGTGTCGATTCTCGATGTCGAACAGATTCTGGCCAACGCTTTCGGCGAGGCGATCATCGTCGATATCCAGCCGGCCAACGTCGGCGAGGACGTGGGCGTATTTTTCGCCGACGATTCGATCGTCGCCCGGCGGAAGATCGCCGAGGTCCTTGATAAGCTGGGCGTCAGGCACAAGCATGCCACCAATGGTGCCGAGGCGTGGAGCCGCCTGCAGGGAATTGCCGCGCACGCCAGTCAGACCGGCAGAGGTGTGCGCGACGAGTTCCGCCTGATTCTGGTTGACGCCGAGATGCCGGAGATGGATGGCTACGTCCTTACCAAGAACATCAAGAGCGATACGCGTTTTTCCGGCATTCCGGTGGTCATGCACTCGTCTTTGTCGTCCGAGGCCAATCGGGCGATGGGTGCGGCCGTCGGCGTCGATGCTTACGTTGCCAAGTTCGACGCCGAAGCACTTGCCGATACGCTGCGCCCGTTGCTCGAGCGCTGAGAGAACAACCAGGAGTCAAGCATGGCTGATCCGAAGATGAGAATTCTGGTGGTGGACGATTTCTCGACGATGCGCCGTATCGTCAGAAATCTCCTCAAGGAACTGGGTTTCTCGAACGTAGACGAGGCCGAGGACGGCGCGATCGCGCTTCAGAAGCTGCAGGCAGGGGGGTTCGAGTTCGTCGTTACCGACTGGAACATGCCGAACATGGATGGCCTGACCATGCTGCAGAACATCCGTGCCGATGCCACCCTCTCAAAGCTGCCGGTCCTGATGGTGACCGCCGAGGCCAAGAAGGAAAACATCATCGC
>DPSD01000288.1 GCA_003538495.1 Accumulibacter sp. | reverse complement strand
TTCGCTATTCGCGAATAGCGAATATAGGAATTTTCGGTGGCCGGTTCAAAGTCCAATCCGCAAATCGTGCTGCGTCCGCAGGATCTGGTGGTGCTGCTGCGCCTGGCGCTGGAGCGCGGCCCGGCGCCGACCTATGCGGCGCTGGCGGCCGAACTGGGCATGACGGCATCGGAGGTGCATGGGGCGGTGGAGCGGGCGGTGGCCGCCCAGCTTGCCCACAAGGACACGAGCGGCAAGGCAGCGGTGATCCTTGCCGCGCTGCGGCTGTTCGTCCAGCACGGCGCGCGCTACTGCTTTCCAGCCACCCGCGGCGGGCTGACGCGGGGCATGCCAACCGGCTACGCAGCAGCGCCGCTGAAGGACCTGATCGTGCCGGGGGGCGACCCCTTGCCGGTGTGGCCGCACAAGGACGGCACCGTTCGCGGCGTGGCCCTTTATCCGCTTTACCCGAGGGTGCCGGATGCGGCCGGGCGCAACCCGGCGCTGTACGAGTTGCTGGTGCTCTTCGATGCGGTGCGCGGCGGTAGCGCCCGCGAACGCGCGCTGGCGATCGATCTGCTGGAAAAGCGCTTGCAGCCATGAACGCCAACGATCCCAACGTGGCCCTGCTGGAGGTCGTCGCCGAGCGCCTAGGTGACGATCTGTGCGAGGAACTGGTCTTTGTCGGCGGTGCAGTGGCCGGATTGTTGATTACCGATCCGGCGATGCCGGCGATTCGGCCGACGGAAGATGTGGACCTGGTCTGTCAGGCCGTGGTGCTGTCCGACTACCATCGGGTCGAGGCAGCGCTGCGTGCACGTGGCTTTGTGCCGGACATGCGCCCGGAAGCACCGATCTGTCGCTGGCAGGTGGGATCGGTGGCGGTGGATGTGATGCCCACCCTGGAAAAAATTCTCGGTTTTGCCAACCGCTGGTATTCGCTGGCGCTGGAGACGGCCCAGGCAGTCGCGCTGCCCGGCGGCCGCATCATCCGCCTGATCGCCGCGCCGGTGTTTCTGGCCACCAAGCTGGAGGCGTTCGACGGGCGCGGCGAGGGTGATTTCCTGTTCAGCCATGATCTCGGCGACCTGCTCGCGGTGGTCGATGGGCGCGACGCGCTGCGGGATGAGTGCCGCACCAGCCCACCCGAGCTCAGGGTCTATCTGGCCGAGCGTTTTCAGGGCCTGCTCGCACAGCCGGCGTTCATGGACGCCTTGCCGGGACATTTGCCGGGCGATGCGGCGAGTCAGGAGCGTCTGCCCGACTTGCTCGCCAAACTGAATGCGATCGCCGGACTTCAGTTGCCATGAGCCCGCACGCCTACACCGAAGACCAGCTCGTCGAGCAGCCCGCCATCGGGCTGTTCGCCACGCTCGGCTGGCAGACGGTGTCGGCGCTGGACGAAACCTTCGGCGCGGGTGGATTGCTGGGGCGCGAAACCCGGAGCGAGGTGGTGCTGGTCGAACGCCTGCGCGCCGCGCTGGGCAAATTCAACCCGACCCTGCCGCCGGAGGCGATTCAAACCGCCATCGACGAGCTGACCCGCGACCGTTCGGCGATGAGCCTGGAGGCGGCCAACCGCGAGGTCTACCGGCTGCTCAAGGAAGGCATCACGGTGTCGGTGCCCGACCGCGAGCACGGCGGCCAGAGTGGTGGCCAATGCACCGAACGCCTGCGCGTCGTCGATTGGGAACATCCGGAGAACAACGATTTCCTGCTCGTCAGCCAGTTGACCGTGACCGGCCCGCTCTACACCTGTCGGCCCGATCTGGTCGGCTTCGTCAATGGCCTGCCGTGGGTGGTGATCGAGTTGAAGAAACCCGGCGTGCCGGCGCGCGCCGCCTTCGACGAAAACCTCACCCACTACAGACAGCAAATTCCGGCGCTGTTCTGGAGCAACGCGCTGCTCATCGCCAGCAACGGCACCGACAGCCGCGTCGGCTCGCTCAGCGCCGACTGGGGGCGCTGGGTGGAGTGGAAACGCATCGAGCGCGAGGACGAACCGCGCCGCGTGTCGCTGAAAGTGATGCTGCGCGGCACCTGCGACCGTACTCGCCTGCTCGATCTGGTCGAGGACTTCACGCTGTTTTCCGAGCACAAGGCGGGGCTGGTGAAGGTTCTCGGCCAGAACCACCAGTTCCTCGGCGTCAATAATGCCATCGCCTCGATACTCGACGCGCGCAGGCTGGGCCACGGGCGCGGCGGCGTGTTCTGGCAGACGCAGGGCAGCGGCAAGAGTTTCTCGATGGTGTTCTTCGCGCAGAAGGTACTGAGGAAGCTCGCCGGCAACTGGACCTTCGTGGTCGTCACCGACCGCGTCGAGCTGGACGAGCAGATCGCCAAGACCTTCAAGACCACCGGCGCGGTGAGCGATGCCGAAGGCGACGCCTGCCACGCTGGCAGTGGCGCCCACCTGCGCGAACTGCTGCGCGGCAACCACCGCTACGTGTTCACGCTGGTGCACAAGTTCCAGACACCGGAGCTGCTCTGCGACCGTTCCGACGTGATCGTGCTGACCGACGAGGCGCACCGCAGCCAGTACGACACGCTGGCGCTCAACATGCGCGCCGCGCTGCCCAGGACGATGCTCCTGGCCTTCACCGGCACGCCGCTGATCGCCGGCGAGGAGCGCACCAGGGAAGTCTTCGGCGACTACGTCTCGATCTACGACTTCCAGCAGTCCATCGAAGACGGCGCGACGGTGCCGCTGTTCTACGAGAACCGCACGCCGGAACTGCAGCTCGTCAATCCGGACCTGAACGAGGACCTTTACCGCCTGATCGAGGATGCCGGCCTCGACACCGATCAAGAGGCCAGGCTGGAGAAGGCGCTGGGGCGGCAATACCACCTGATCACCCGCGACGACCGGCTGGAAACCGTGGCGCGGGACATCGTGCGGCATTTGTTGGGCAGGGGTTTCGTCGGCAAGGCAATGGTGGTGTCCATCGACAAGGCCACCGCGCTGCGCATGCACGACAAGGTGAAGAGGCATTGGGCGGCGGAAACCGCGCGTGTGCAGAAGGAACTGGGCGAACTGCACTACCGGCCGGGCGGCGACATGACGCCCGAACAGGCTCGGCGCGACCTGCGCACGGCCGAACTGAAACAGCGGCTCGATGTTTTGACCAGCACCGACATGGCGGTTATCGTCTCGCCGGGGCAAAACGAAATCCAGCAGATGCAGAAACTCGGCCTCGACATCGGGCCACACCGAAAGCGCATGAATGATTCGCAGCCGGGGCTGGACGAAAGGTTCAAGGATACCGACGACCCGCTGCGCCTGGTCTTTGTCTGTGCCATGTGGTTGACCGGCTTCGACGCGCCAAGCTGCTCGACGGTGTATCTCGACAAGCCGATGCGCAACCACACGCTGATGCAGACCATCGCCCGCGCCAATCGGGTCTTCCCCGGCAAGCACAGCGGCACCATCGTCGATTACGCCAACGTCTTCGCCTCGCTGGAAAAGGCGCTGGCGATCTACGGGGCCGGCAAGGATGGCAACGGGTCGGTCAGCTGCGCGGTCAAGGACAAGCAGCAACTCGTCGAGGAACTGCGCCAGGCGGTGGAGGATGCCACGGCCTTCTGTACCGCGCACGGCGTGATGCTGAGCGAGATCGGGGCGACGGCGGCCGGCAGCATGGGGCGCCTGTCACGCATCCAGGACGGCATCAACGCGCTGATTTCGCCCGACCCGCTACGGCGCGATTTCTTGGCCCATGCGCGGCTGCTCAGTACGCTCTACCGTGCCGTGAAGCCCGATCCTTCGGCGCTGGAATTCGCCAGTCGTGTCGCCTGCCTGACAATCCTGGCCGAAGCCATCCGCGCCAGGCTGAACCCCAACCCAGCGGACATTTCGCCGGTGATGGGGAGAATCAACGGTCTGCTCGACGAATCGATCACCGGCCACGAAATCCGCCAGTCAGGGCCGCCGCCACTTGACCTGTCCAAGATCAACTTTGAAGCGCTGGCGCAACGCTTCAAGGAATCCAGGCACAGGAACACCGAGCTGGAAGCCCTAAAGGCCGCCATCCGCGCCCAACTGGAAAAGATGATTCAGTTGAACCGCACACGTGCCGACTTCGCCGAAAAGTTCGAAGCGCTGATCGAAAGCAATAACGCCGGCAGCCGCAGTATCGACGACTTGTTCGAGGAACTGGTGAAGCTGTCCAACAGCCTGAACGACGAGCAGGAACGGCATCTGCGCGAGAACATGAGCGAAGAAGAGTTGGTCATCTTCGACATCCTGACGCGACCGGCGCCGGAACTCTCGACCGAGGAACGGGCCGCGGTGAAGAAGGCTGCTCGCGAACTGCTGGCGCGGCTCAAGGCACTGCTGGTCCTGAACTGGCGGCAGAAGGCGGCGGCGCGGTCAAAGCTGAAGCTGGCCATCGAAGACACCCTCGACTCCGCCCTGCCGCGTGCCTATTCGCCGGAGCTATACCACCAGAAATGCTCGGCGGTATTCGAGCATGTGTACGAGAGCTATCCGGAGAGGAATGCCGGGGTGTATGCCTCTGTTTAACGATGGCGCCGAGTGGCCGCGTCCAGCGGGCGATGGCCTCACTACTGGATACGCCGCTCTTCCCGGCCGCGGCACTTGCCGATCCGTACCACGGCGGCGGGCGGACCGGGGAGGCGCTGCGCCGGATCAAGCATCCGATCGGGCTGGAGGATACGTCCGGCTTGACCTGGCATGCGGCTGGTCAGGATTAGGGCGCCAAAGCGGTCTCTGGCAACCGCGATGCGCTGGCCGCCTAGGTCGCCACCAATGCTCACCGCGATTCGCCCGCGTGACCACATGCTGCTTTCGAGGATTGATCGCCTCGACACTCCCTACTCCAGATTCTGCACCTGCTCGCGCATCTGCTCGATCAGCAGCTTGAACTCGATCGCCAGTTGCGACAACTCGGCGACCAGCGACTTGGAACCGAAGGTATTGGCTTCGCGATTGAGTTCCTGCATCAGAAAATCCAGGCGCTTGCCGGTCGCGCCGCCAGCCTTGAGCACCCGCTCGACCTCGTCGAGGTGGGTCGACAGGCGCGCCAGCTCCTCGGCGACGTCAATGCGCGCGGCAAAGATCGCCACCTCCTGGCGCAGACGGTCGTCGTCCACGGTCGCGACGGCGTCCAGCAGACGCTGCTGCAACCTTTCGTTGAATGCGGCCAGCGCCGCCGGGACGCGCGGTTCGACCTCGCGCAGCAAGGCGCGCATGCGGGCCACTTTGTCGAGGATCACGGCAGCCAGTTTCTCGCCTTCACGGGCCCGGCTCGCCGTGAAATCGTCGAGAGCGTCGCTGGCCAGAGCCAGGCAGGACGGAACCACGCTCTCGAGATCCAGCCCGTCATCGCCAAAGATGCCGGGCCAGCGCAGAACGTCGGCGACCGCCAACGGCGCCGCCAGCGGCAGCGCTTGGCGCACCTCGGTATCGAAACGCTTGAGGCGTTCGAGCAGGTCGGCGTTCAGGCCTGCCTGTTCGGCGACGCCTGTCGCGGCAACGAAAGCCAGCCGGCACTCGAGCTTGCCGCGCGCCAGCCGCGTGCCGATCAACTCGCGCAGCGCCGGTTCAACGATGCGCAACTCGTCGCAGACTCGGAAGTGGTAGTCCAGGTAACGGGAATTGACACTTTTCAGCTCGATGTGCAATACGCCACCTTTGACGGCGCGCATCGTGGCAGCATAGCCGGTCATACTGTAGATCATTGAATTCCTGACGTGTGGACGGAGGCGGATCTGCAGCCGGCTTTACAGCCCACCCCCAAAGACCGGACAATGGCCGACCCCCTGGATGATAGCCTTGACAGCGATGGTGCAACAAGCGAACCACCCCCTTCCCCCGGCTTTCCAGCTCGATGAATACCGTATCGAGCAGCAGCTTTCGTTGGGTGGCTTTTCGATCGTCTATGTCGCCATTGACAGCCAGGGGACGCGAGTCGCCATCAAGGAGTACCTGCCCAACACCCTGGCCCTGCGCGGTGAAGGCCGAACCGCACCGGTGATCGCCGAGGACCACCTGCCCGCTTTCCGCTATGGAATGAAGTGTTTTTTTGAAGAAGGCCGGGCGCTGGCCGGCCTTTCTCACCCGAACGTGATCCGCGTGTTGAATTTCTTCCGTGCCAACGAGACGGTATACATGGTCATGGAGTACGAACACGGCCGGACGCTGCAAGAACTGATCCAGAAGAACAGGGCCGGAGTCACCGAGAATTTCATCCGCAACGTCTTTACCAAGATGCTCAACGGCCTGCGCGAGGTGCACTCGCATCGTCTGCTTCATCTCGACCTCAAGCCGTCGAACATCTATATGCGCAACAACCACGTGCCGGTGCTGATCGACTTCGGTGCGGCACGCCAGACCCTGGCCTGCGACACGCCAATGCTCAAGCCGATGTACACGCCCGGCTTTGCCTCGCCGGAGCACTACAACCAGCGTGATCTGCTCGGCCCGTGGAGCGACATTTACAGTGTTGGCGCGTCGATGTACGCCTGTATCGCCGGCAGCACGCCACAAGCGGCCGACGCCCGCCTGGAGAGGGATCGCCTGGTGCCGGCGATGGTCCGCTGGGAAGGCCAGTACTCGGACCAGCTGCTCGAAACGATCGACTGGTGCCTGTGCCTGAACCATCGCTACCGCCCGCAGAGCGTCTTCGCGCTGCAGAAGGCGCTCACCGAACCGGTCATCGCGCCAGTGCCACGGCTACCGCCGAAGGAAACCTGGCTCGGCCAGATGGTCGGCAAACTGAAGAAATCCAGAAACCCATGAAATTCACCATCTACCAGGAAAGCCGCACCGGCAAGCGCGCCAATAATGAAGACCGGCTGGCACACTGCTATTCGCGGGACAGCCTGCTGCTGGTTGTCGCCGACGGCATGGGCGGTCACTACTATGGAGAAGTGGCGGCGCAGATCGCCGTCCAGACCGTGACCGAGGCCTTCCAGCGCGAGGTCAGGACGCGCATCCGGGACCCCTTCCTGTTCCTCCAGAAGGGGATGCTCAACGCCCACCGCGGCATTCTCGACTTCGCCGGCAAACACCGCCTGGCGGACTCCCCGCGCACCACCTGCGTCGCCTGTATCGTGCAGAACAACATCGCCTACTGGGCGCACTCGGGTGATTCCCGGCTGTATCTGCTGCGCAAGGGCAGAGTGCTGGCGCAGACCAAGGACCACTCGCGGGTGCGGCTTCTGCTCGAGCAGGGAGTGATCAGCGAAGACGAGGCCCACGATCATCCCGATCGCAACAAGATTTACGGCTGCCTGGGTGGCCAGCAGACGCCGGAGATCGAGTTTTCGCACAAGACGACGCTCGAAGCCGAAGACGTACTGGTGCTGTGCACCGACGGTGTCTGGAGCGGACTGCCCGGTCCAATCCTGGCGGCCTCGCTGAAAACCGGCAACCTGATGCGCACCGTGCCGCTGCTGCTCGGTCAGGCCGAGACCCGCGGCGGACCGCAGGCCGACAACCTGTCGATGATCGCCGTACGCTGGCAGGATAGCTACGTCGACGAGAGCAGCGGCAGCAGCAGCCTGATCTCGACCAAGTCGATGTCGCGCGACACGGTTACCACCCGAATGGCCGGGTTCGGACGCAACCCGGGCCAGAAGACCGAACTCAGCGAAGAGGAGATCGAACTGGCCATTGAAGAGATCCGCTCGACCATTCAGAAGTACTCAAAATAGGAAATTGCATGCGCCCCAGTCACCGTCAACCGTCGCAACTGCGCAATGTCCGCATTGCCCGCCGCTTCACCCGCCACGCCGAGGGCTCGGTGCTGATCGAGATGGGCGACACGCGCGTGTTGTGCACCGCCAGCATCGAGGAGTCCGTGCCGGCCTTTCTGCGGGGTGCCGGGCAGGGTTGGGTGACTGCCGAATACGGCATGCTGCCGCGCTCTACCCACACCCGCACCGGCCGCGAGGCGGCCAAAGGCAAGCAAAGCGGCCGGACCCAGGAAATCCAGCGCCTGATCGGCCGCGCGCTGCGCGCGGTCACCGACCTCAAGGCGCTGGGCGAACGCCAGATCACGCTCGACTGCGA
>DPSD01000135.1 GCA_003538495.1 Accumulibacter sp. | reverse complement strand
CGCCGAGATCCGGAAATCTGAAATTCGGATTCGGAATGAGAACCCTCCTGGTGCCGCAGGGCCAGATCGTGTTCCACTTCGCCTGAGGGCGTGAAGTAAGCGCTGTTGTCGAACAGCGTTGCCGACACCGCCAACAGGTGATCGAGCGTCGAATCGCGGCAGAGCAATTGCAGAACTTCATCGATGTAGGAAGTGTCGGTCTTCGGAAAGACGATGCGGGCTCGCCTGAAATCCGCCTCGTCTGGCGAAGCATTTCGCCCCTCGTCATCGCGAACGTTGAACTTCGCTTGCGCCGAGAGGCTGGCGAGAGATGAGGTCGAAACCAGCACCCCGCGCACCCGGAAGGTCCATGTCCGGCCCGCAAATTCCACCTCCTGGCCGCTGGCCGCCAACTGGCGTTCAACCACATGCGGCATGTACAGCGTGCAAACGACCTTGGAGTCCGACCAGCCGCCCCCCGCTCCCAAGGTCAGGCCTTTCGGATCGACAAAACCGAACACTTGCGTCCGCGTTTCGTAGTCCAGAATCCAGACGATGAAGTCAGGGTAGAACCAGTCCGAGTTGTCCACCCGCAGGCGAAACGAATCGTCGCGCTTCTCGATGTTGCGCTTGAGCCAGATCTCCTTGTGGCCCCATTTCAGGGGTGTCTGGCTGCTCCTCGGGTGGTTGCCTGCCGGATAGAGACGGCGGATCAGGTCACGAACGAAGGCTTCTTCGTGCTCATCCAGCTTGCCCGGACCGACATCGATCTTGTCCGCCCGAGGAGAAAGCAGCAAGGGCTGGTACACGCTGCCCGGTGCGAGCACCTCGATGGCACCCTGAGGTTCGACGATCAACGGCAGATTGTCGATGTCCGGACAGGACAAAGACGCGCCAAACAGGCCGCCCTGCAGCGGCGGCACCGGTCTGTTACGGGGCATGCTGGAATTTTCCTTGTAATACTGTTCGGGAATGCCGCTCAGAGAAGCGTCGATCAGCGCGTAGCGACTCTTCCGACTTTCCTGTTTGCGATACGCGCTTTCGAACAGTTGACGCACCACGCTGCTCGCCAGACGGTTGAGACGCAGCAGATCGGCGGCATCGCGCACGTCCAGCATCCCCGGTAGACCAAGAATCTCGTACTTTTCGCTGGCCAAAGCGCCGTCGATCGCCGGTCGGTCGAAGGCAAAATTCCACCAGCGTTTGCTGCGCTTCCATTCCACCATTTCGCGATACACCCCGTTGCGATCCAGCAACACCGCCCAACGCCTGAAGTCCGCGGTGATGTCCTTCCCGACCGTTCCCTGAACTACCGCTACCGTGCCATCCCTGAGCCTTGACGTGGCAATCGAGGCGGTCAGCGACACGGTGACCTTGTTGATGCCGGTCAGCCAGCCCGATCCAATAGCCGACACCTGGAAATCGCGCGCGTCGGGGGCAATGGCGCTGACCGCCCGCAGAACAGGCGGCGTATGCTGGCGAACATCGCAACTGATCCGCTGCAGATCCGGCACGCCGTTATCGATCAGGCTCTGCAGGAAGGTATCGAGGTAGCCCGACTTGAGGCCAAACACGTACGCCGTCTGCAGGGGCGCGAGTTCTGCCGGTGGCTTGTCCAGCCGCTTGCCATCACCGTCTTTGCCGGCAAAGCGCACCACACGCCCGAACATCTGGATGATCAGCGAGCCCTCGCCCTGGCCCAGACGCAGCAAGGTCAGACTCGATGCGCGATAGTTGTCCCAGCCCTCGGCGAAGCGCCGTGAGCCGATCAGCACGTTGAGGCCGCCGGACACATTCGCGGGCGCATCGAGCTGGGCAAAGAGCGAAGCCGACATCGCATCCTCCTCGACCGGCAGCCCGGTCTTTTCGAGCGCCTTCTTGAGCCCGGCAGCGTCGCCGACGTTGACCACGCCGTAGTAATGCGACGTGTCGCCACGCAGCAGCCCCAAACCCAGTTCACCGGCCGCCGCCTTGATGAGGCGCAGGACCGGCTTGTCACCTGGCTGCCAGGAAAAACAATCGGCGAGCACCCGCGCTGCGAGGTCATCCGCTGCCCAGCCGACGGTGGCCTGGCGGACTTCGGCAGGCAGCATGTCGGTGCCGGTTGTCGTCGCGGTCAACAACTGGTTCAGGCTCTCGGTCAGCCTTGTGGGCTGCGCCAGTGTCGTCGACAGATAACTCAGCACCTCGACCACGTCCGAGGTCTGCTGCTTGTCGCTTTCGCTTTTCTGGCTGCCGATGACCGAAAGGCCAAGTAGCACCCACAGCGGCGGGGCGACCTGCAGCCCCAGGCGGCCTAATGCCCTCTTGCCGGCGGCCGACCGAAAACAGGCCACCTGATGCCAGTAAGCCAGCAGCGCCGCGGTTAGCGTCTGACGCTGCGCCATGACACTGGCGTCCTCCCTGGCCTGTACGCGGACATGCCAGAAGTCCTTGCCGTAGCGGTCCTGGTGGAAGCGGTCGTAGGCGTAGTCAAAGATCACTGCCTTGGCATAGCGGTCGAAGGCATGCTCGCCTTCGGCAACCTGGCCGAAGGTGGCGGAAAACTCGATCAAGAGACCTCGATGCGCCGGCATCGGCGCGTTGATGCCGGCCAGGTCGCTTTGCAGGGCCTTCCAGACGCTGGCCTCGGACTTCTGCCCCTTGTGGCCTTCATCGACAAACACCAGGTTGCGTCCGTCGGCAAACACCGAGGTCGGCACAGTGACGCCGTCGCCTTTCTTCTCGCTTGCCAGCTTGTTGATGTCGAGCACGATCACCGCATCGGGCGGCAGGCGGGGAATGGCGGCTGCGTCGCCGTCCATTGGGTAGGCAAAGACCTCCCAGGTCGACAGCGCGCGCAACTTGTCGGCGTGCTGCCGAGTCAGCGCTTCGGAAGGCGTGATGACCAAGATCCGATCCCACGACCAGCGCTTCAGGCCACGCCCAAAGCCGGCATGCTCGTTTTCCAGCAGCGCCAGGCAGGCGTGCAGCACATGCGTCTTGCCCGCGGCGGTGGCCATCCAGAAGGCGGCCAGTTGCAGGTCTGCCTCGACGAAGGCAGGCACCGCTTCACCCTTCGGCTTATGCGCTTCCAGCCAGGCATTCAAACGCAGCAGAAGCGCCGCCGCATCATCCCGTTGCGCATCGAGCCAATGGGCAAACAGCATCAGCGCCAGATACTGCGCATAGCGCGGAGCCAAGCGTACCCGCCCACACGCCTCGCGCACCTCATCATCCAGGGTCGACAAGTGATGCGCATCACCCGAGCACACCGACGCCATCGCTTCCAGATACCTGCCGTCGCTCAGCCCATGCGCCGCGCCGATGTGGTTCTCGACCGTGCGCAACTGCGCCATCGCAGCGGCCAGCGAAATGCCCAGCTCCGCCGCCAGCGCGTCGCGCAGCACCAGCGCCGCTTTCAGTCGCGCGTGACCGGAGCGCCTTACTGCAGCAGCCACTCGCCCGACTCCTTGATGAAGTGATGCATGGCATCGGGCGCCAGGTCCAGCTCGCCGGGCCAGGTGACAAAATAGCCATTCACATAGAGCTGCCTGAACATCTCGGGATCGCGCAGCTTGGCGAAGACGCCCCGATAGGCTGTCGGTGCAAAGCGGACAGTCCCCTCGAGTCCATCGGCAAACTTTACATGAAAGCGCCCATGTTCCAGAACCCGCGCTTCGAGAACCTCCCAATCCATGGCCGTCTCCTTACTGCAGCGGCGCAATGTCGGCCGGCTGCTGGTGCTGCTGGCACAAATCCCAATCCTTCAGCAACTCATCCTGATGCAACTCCGCCCAGTCGAGCACCAGTTCCAGCGCGCGGCGGGGTAGCCGACCGTCGATGACTTCGAGCGTTCGAATGTTGATCACCGCGCGGCTTTCCGCATATTCGGCGTGAAAGTGCGGCGGTGCGTGCTCGTTGAAGAACATGCGAATGATGATGCCGAAAAACCGGCTGATGATCGGCACCTCAGGTCCTCCCGAATTGCAGCGCAAAGACCGACTCAAGCGCTTCCAGGCGATCACAGCCCGCGAAGCTCAAGCCGGCGGGGTCGTTGGTGTAGACGCGGTCGGCCGGATGCTGGGCCAGCTTGTCGGCTACCCATTGGGCTGCGTCCCGCGCAGCGCACTCGCGGAAAAACACCGCCAGCGACTGGCCGCGACGGTTGCGCCCCAACATGACCACGCCTAGCGTTTCGCGGTACAGGCGGTCGACATCCATGCCCAGCAGGTAGGGCAGGCTTTCGACGAGGTCGACTTCGCACGATCTCGCCTCGCCCCCGCCGTCGGCACGTTTCAACTGATAACCGAAGGGGGAAGAGAAACGGTCCACGCTGCAGTAGAGGGTGCGCGAGGTTCGGTCGAGGCGGTAACGCAGCGCGAAAGCCGGGTTGTCGAACAAGAGTTCGCCGGAGTCGCCGGAGTTGGTATCCGTGTTCAGGCTTTCAAGAGTGTCGTCGTATTGCTCCAAAACGTGTACCCGAAGAAACAAACCCTCTCCGTCGACATTTTGAGCTTTACCCGACTTCCATTTACGAGATGCTGCTACCTTTTTTAGACGAGGGACTGTAACCGTATCAAAGTACTGATTTGTTTCGACCAAGAGGAATTTTCGGGCACCGCCTTTCTCCGCATTCAGATCCAGCACAGCATGAGCGGTCGTTCCAGAACCAGCGAAAAAGTCTAGAACATACTCTTCTGAGTCATCATCGAGACCAGAAACCCAAATGCAGTCCTGCACAGCGAATGGGGACTTCGCAAAAGAAAACGCAGATGATTCTCCGAAAAGATTTGCCAGCGTCGCACTTCCATATTCGCGAGCTGCATAGGTATTTTTATCCCACCAAGAGCGAGGTAACACACCATCCGACGGGCGATGTCGCCGAAATGCCTGTACGTTCCCGTCCTTCCCAACCTTGATATCTAGGTCGGAAAGATTGTCCATGGCAGATGTATGATTAAGACTCCAGACTCTATCTTTACCCTTCTCGTCTACTGGCCAAACGGGGACCTCATTCTCAGATGGTGACTCAAGCACATCCCATTGTTTTTTCGCCTGATTCCATGAAAGCTGTGGAATCCGAATTTTCTTCTCACCAACGTTCACATGGATTGGATAGAACTGCTTTGGACGCTCAGCCCTGTGAGTAACGGCACCGCCATCTTTTCTGAAGTTACGCCAATCCACATTTATGCCATCTTCTTGGGTGAAGCGTTCGATTTGCTTTTCTGAACGGGGAAGCCTCGCGAGCGTTGCTGCTTCCGTGCTTCCGTAGTAAAACGCATATTCGTGGCATAGCGAAAAGCGGCGAACGTGGCATCGT
>DPSD01000524.1 GCA_003538495.1 Accumulibacter sp. | reverse complement strand
GTTCGATGTGCCTGGCGATGAACGCCGACCGTCTGGAGCCCGGCGAGCGCTGCGCCTCGACCTCGAACCGCAACTTCGAGGGGCGGCAGGGTGCCGGCGGGCGAACGCATCTGGTCAGTCCGGAGATGGCCGCCGCGGCGGCGATTGCCGGGCATTTTTGTGATGTACGCGAGTTGCTTTGACTCACTTGAAGGAGAAGCCATGAACAAGCTGACACGGATTCTGGCGGCCATCATCGCCGTCTTTTCGCTGGCCGCCTGCAACACTGTGCAGGGCGTCGGCAAGGATGTCGCCAAGGGCGGCGAGGCGATCGAAAAGGCAGCCAAGTAAGGCTGGAGCACAAGGAAACGCATGGACAGGTTCGTTCGTCTTGAAGGATTGGTAGCGCCGCTCGACCGCGCCAACGTCGATACCGATGCGATCATTCCCAAGCAGTTCCTGAAGTCGATCAAGCGCTCGGGCTTTGGCCCGAACCTGTTCGACGAATGGCGCTATCTGGACGCCGGCGCGCCAGGCCAGGATCCTTCGCAGCGGCCGCGCAACCCCGATTTCGTGCTCAATCAGGCACGTTACCAGGGGGCGCAGATTCTGCTTGCGCGCAAGAACTTCGGCTGTGGCAGTTCGCGCGAGCACGCGCCATGGGCTTTGCTCGACTTCGGCTTCCGGGCAGTGATTGCCGAAAGCTTTGCCGACATCTTTTTCAACAATTGCTTCAAGAACGGCATTCTGCCGATCGTCCTGCCGGCTGCCGAAGTGCAGGCGCTGTTTGTGCAGGTCGGGGAAACACCGGGTTACCGGTTGCTGGTCGACCTGCAGCGGCAGCGGGTGGTTCGTCCCGATGGCAAGCTGCTGCCGTTTTCGGTCGACGCTTTCCGCAAGGAATGTCTGCTCAACGGTTGGGACGATATCGGGCTGACCTTGCGTCACGCCGATCTGATCACCGCTTTCGAAGCGCAGCGCCGTCGTCAGCAGCCGTGGTTGTTCGCTTGAAAGACAGGAAATGACGAAATGAAGATCTGCGTCCTTCCGGGCGACGGGATCGGCCCGGAGATCATCGCCGAAGCGGTGCGCGTCCTGCGGGCGCTCGATCTGGATTGCGATCTGACGGAGGCGCTGCTCGGCGGTTGCGCGGTCGATGTTACAGGTGATCCGTATCCGGAGGAGACGCAGCGCCTGGCGCAGGACGCCGACGCGGTGCTGCTTGGTGCCGTCGGTGGTCCGCAGTGGGATGGCCTGCCGCGCGACCAGCGTCCCGAGCGCGGCTTGCTCGGCATCCGCAAGCAGCTCGGCCTGTTCGCCAATCTGCGCCCGGCGATCGTCTATCCCGAACTGGCCGACGCGTCGACGCTGAAGAGCGAGGTAGTCGCCGGGCTGGACCTCCTGATCGTCCGTGAGCTGACCGGCGACATCTATTTCGGCCAGCCGCGCGGGATCGAGACGCGCGAAGTCGATGGCCATCGGGAGCGTTTCGGCTTCAACACCATGCACTACAGCGAGAGCGAGATCCGCCGCATCCTGCGGGTCGCTTTCGAGGCTGCGCGCCGGCGCCGCGGCAAGCTGTGCTCGGTCGACAAGATGAACGTCCTGGAGACCACCCAGTTGTGGCGTGACGTGGCCAACGAGACCGCCGTCGACTATCCCGATGTCGAGCTCAGCCACATGCTGGTCGATAATGCGGCGATGCAGCTGGTGCGCAATCCCCGGCAGTTCGACGTGATCGTCACCGGCAACATGTTCGGCGACATCCTCTCGGATGAGGCGGCGCAGCTCACCGGCTCGATCGGCATGCTGCCGTCAGCGTCGCTGGACGCCGACGGCAAGGGCTTGTACGAGCCCTGCCACGGTTCGGCGCCGGATATCGCCGGGCTGGGAGTGGCCAATCCGCTGGCGACGATTCTCTCGGTGGCGATGATGCTGCGCTACACCTTTGCCCGGGAGGGTGCCGCCTTGCGCATCGAAAACGCCGTCGAGAAGGTCCTGGCCCAGGGCTACCGGACGGCCGACATTTGCCAGCCGGGGACGCGGAAGGTGGGAACGAGGGCCATGGGCGACGCGGTGCTGGCGGCGCTGTGAGTCCAGTGAGTCGCCTGAGTCGAGTGTTTGAACACGATTATTGACCGAGGGAAACGGATGAACAAGGTAGGTCTGGTTGGCTGGCGCGGCATGGTCGGCTCGGTGCTGATGCAGCGGATGGTCGAAGAGGGCGATTTCGAGCACATCGAGCCGGTCTATTTTTCGACGTCCGCGGCGGGCAGCAATGCACCGGCATTTGCTGGCAGGGAAGCGGGCACACTGCTCGATGCAGCGTCCATCGACGACTTGCGCCGGATGGATATCGTCATCAGCTGTCAGGGCGGTGATTACACCAAGGAGGTCTTTCCCGGGCTGCGTGCGGCTGGCTGGCGAGGCCACTGGATCGACGCGGCTTCGACGTTGCGCATGGCCGATGACGCGGTAATCATTCTCGACCCGGTGAACCGCGACGTGATCGACGCGGCGCGGGCCAGCGGCGGGCGCAACTGGATCGGCGGCAACTGCACGGTGTCGCTGATGCTGATGGGCATCGGCGGACTGTTCCGCCACGATCTGGTCGAGTGGGTCAGCGCGATGACCTACCAGGCTGCTTCGGGCGCTGGAGCGCAGAACATGCGCGAGCTGCTGCTGCAGATGGGTGCCCTGCACGAGGCGGTAAGGGCCGAATTGGCCGAACCCGACTCGGCGATTCTCGAGATTGACCGAAAGGTGGCCGCAAGCATGCGTTCGCCGGGCTTTCCGACCAGGAACTTCCGCAATACCGCGCTGGCTGGCAGCGTCATCCCGTGGATCGACGCACCGGTCGCAGGCGGCCAGTCGAAGGAGGAGTGGAAGGGTGGTGCCGAATGCAACAAGATCCTCGGTCGCCCGGCGTTCCGGACGCCAGGCAGCATTCCGGTCGACGGCCTGTGCGTGCGCGTCGGCGCGATGCGTTGTCACTCGCAGGGTCTGACCATCAAGCTCAGGCGCGACCTGCCGCTCGATGAAATCGAGGAGATCATCGCGCTGGCCAACCCGTGGGTGAAGGTCGTTGCGAACGAGCGCGAAATCAGTGAGCGGGAACTGACTCCTGCCGCCGTCACCGGCAGCTTGACGGTCCCCGTCGGTCGGCTGCACAAGTTGGCGATGGGACCGGAGTATCTCGGCGCGTTCACGGTCGGTGACCAGTTGTTGTGGGGGGCTGCCGAGCCGCTCCGCCGCATGCTTCGCATCATTATTGATAACTGATTGAAATAAAACATCAAAGCATTCTGATATAAGGCGCAGATCCGGCTTCCGGAGGGTCGTGATTCAAGAAGCATGTTTAGCTTGCATGGCTAACTTCATGATGTTATTTTAATAATTCCGATTTCGACGCTCAGGGTGGCGCCGTGGCCA
>DPSD01000053.1 GCA_003538495.1 Accumulibacter sp. | reverse complement strand
CGGATCAGCTCGCTGATGCGGTCGATGCGCTCGGCCGACATCCGGGTCATCGCCCGGCCGTTGACCAGCAGTGCCGGCCCCTGGTCGCACATGCCGGTGCACGACGTGGTGTCGACGCTGACCAGGCCGTCCTCGGAGACCTTGCCGCGCTCGATCCACAGCTTGTTGCACAGGCGCTCGAGCAGTTCGGCGCTGCCGAGCATGCGGTCGGTGATGTTGTCCGAGAACAGCACCCGGTAGCGGCCGACCGGCGCGAGGTGGAAAAAGGAGTAGAAACCGGCGACGCCTTCGACCTGCGCGCGCGGCAGCGCCAGCGCCCCGGCGATGGCGGTCAGCGCGCTGGCCGGCAGATAGCCCAGAGCGTCCTGCGCCTCACGCAGGATCTGCACCAATTGGCCCGGCTGACAACGATGTCCATTGACGATCGCTCGCAGCAAGTCATCGAGCCTTCCCGCGTCAATCATCTCTTCCGTCACTGGCAGCCTCCCGCTCGCAAGGTCCATCGCGATAGTCTGCCCAAGCATATGGCCCGACACCGGGGCTGGTGCTGATGCAAGTCAACAAGCGGCGCTGTTCGCCGCTTTAGAGTAGGTGCTCCGGACGTCACGATTCCATTCCGTGCTGCGTTGCAGCATAATGATCGTCAAGCGCTGTTGTGAGCACCCCTTGGAGCACCGTCATGCACATCGAGACCCCGCTGGAATTCATCGAAAGTCGAACCTACGACGAAATCACCGTCGGCGACAGCTCGTCGCTGATCCGTACCCTGCGCCCCGAGGACGTCAAGCTGTTCGCCCTGATGTCAGGCGACATGAACCCGGCGCTGGCCAACGGCGACTTCACGCACAGCGGCCTGTTCCAGGATTTCATCGCGCACGGCATGTGGTGCGCCTCGCTGCTGTCGACCATGCTCGGTACGCAGTTCCCCGGCCCGGGGACAGTTCTGGTCGACTCCAGCCTGCACTTCGCGCGGCCGGTGACGATCGGTGACACGATCACGGTGACGGTCACGGTGGCGCAGAAATTCGCCCGCAACCGGCACATCGTGCTCGAATGCGCGTGCTTCAATCAGGATCACCTGCTGGTCGTATCTGGCAGCGCCGAAGTGCTGGCACCGACGGAGAAAATCCGGATCAAGCGCAAGGCGATGCCGGAAATCACCATTTCGGACAAGTACGCGCGCCTGCAGGTGCTGGTGTCAAGGGCCGAGGGCCTGGAGCCGATCGATATGGCGGTGGTCCACCCCTGCGACCTCGAGTCGCTGAAGGGCGCGTTGCTGGCCGCCGAGGCGCAGCTGATCGAACCGATCCTGATCGGACCGGAACAGCGGATCCGCGCAGTCGCCGCGGAAAACGGCCTCGACCTCAAGCACTACCGGATCGTGAACGTCAAGCACAGCCACGAGGCGGCGGCGATGGCCGTGACGCTGGTCCGCAGCGGTGACGCCGAGGCGCTGATGAAGGGCAGCCTGCACACCGACGAACTAATGGCCGAGGTGATCTCGAGCAGTTCGGGTCTGCGCACCGGTCGGCGCGTCAGCCACGTCTTCCTGATGGACGTGCCGACCTATCCACGGCCGATCATGATTACCGATGCGGCGGTCAATATCGCACCGACGCTGAGCGAAAAAGTCGATATCGTCCAGAATGCCATCGACCTGGCGCACATTATCGGCACGCCCGAGCCCAAGGTGGCGATTCTCTCGGCGGTCGAAACGGTCAGCGCCAAGATCCAGTCCACGCTCGACGCCGCCGCGCTGTGCAAGATGGCCGACCGCGGCCAGATCAAGGGAGGTCTGGTCGATGGCCCGCTGGCCTTCGACAACGCCGTGTCGCTGGTCGCGGCCAAGACCAAGGGCATTGTCTCGGCCGTCGCCGGACGTGCCGACATCCTGGTCGTCCCCGATCTCGAGTCGGGCAACATGATTGCCAAGCAGCTCGAGTATCTGGCCAACGCGCTGAGCGCCGGCATCGTCCTCGGCGCACGCGTGCCGATTGTCCTGACCAGCCGTGCCGACACCGCCGAAACGCGCATTGCCTCGTGCGTGATCGCGGCGCTGATCGCGCACGCCGCGCGCGACAAGCAGAAGGCCGGCTGACCCCGGCAGGGCAACGTTTCGACCCTTCGCGCCCGATTCGCCGCGGCCTCTCGGCGGTGCTCACACCGCACTCGGGCAGCGCGACCGTGGCCAGCAGCGGGCGAACCGTAAACGCCGCGCTCGCTGGCGCAGCGGCAAAGCAAAAAAATCGCTCGCCTCTATCGCACCCAAGACCGTGATTTCACGGCCTTTCCGCGGCCCCGGCCGGCGCGCCAGGAAAACTACATTTAGTTCAGTCATTGCCTTTACACACTGCATGCAGTAGGTTTACGCCATTCCGCCGCGAACGGCGTGGCCGCACCGTGATCCACGCCAGCCTTCAGGACTGCGTCCCGCTGTCGCTTGACCGGCGCATGCGCTGCGGCTGCCCTGAACGTCAGCACACCCCTTGACAGCACGTAGCAGCAAGAATCCAGACTATCAAACGACCATCGGAGAGACAAAGCATGAGCCAGCTTGAACATCAGTTAACCCTGTCGGCGGTCGCCGAAGCACCCGCCATTGCACCTCTTTCCGAGCAGGAGATCTCGGTCGAGGTGCTGGTCGAAAAGTACGCCAAGGGAAACGAAACCTCGGTTCACGACGTGCGCCGCCGCGTCGCCCGCGCGCTCGCCGCCAACGAGGACGACAAGCAGCGCGCGCACTGGGAAAGCCGTTTTCTCTGGGCGCAGGAAAACGGCTTCGTTCCCGCGGGCCGGATCAACTCGGCCGCCGGCACGACGCACGCGGCGACGCTGATCAACTGCTTTGTGCAGCCCATCGGCGACTGTGT
>DPSD01000725.1:1743-4156 GCA_003538495.1 Accumulibacter sp. | reverse complement strand
CGGCTACGAAACCTTTGTCTCCAGACTCAATCTCGAAGGCCACCCCGACCAGCCGGAGTGGCTCTCGCACGTCAATGCCGGCGTACTCAAGATCAAGCTGTCGACGGCAATCATCGGCATTTCGTCGATCCACCTGCTGAAAACCTTCATCAATGCCGAGAACATGAACGAGCACACGATCAAGTGGCAGGTCATCATCCACGCGGTTTTCCTGCTGTCGGCGCTGGCCATGGTGTGGGTCGACCGGATCATGACCCAGACCCTGGCGATCAGCAAAGCCCAACACCTCGCGCGGCACTGAACCGCCCCCCGCCGCGGATAGCCCCCCGTCCCCAAGAACAGGAGAGAGCCTGAAATGACCGCTATCAAACAGGAAGACTTCATCCAGAGCGTCGCCGACGCCTTCCAATACATCAGCTACTATCATCCGCTCGACTACATCAAGGCCCTTGGCGCGGCTTACGAGCGCGAACAGAGCCCGGCGGCCAGGGATGCCATCGCCCAGATCCTGACCAACAGCCGCATGTGCGCCGAGGGTCACCGGCCGATCTGCCAGGACACCGGGATCGCGGTGATTTTCCTCAAGGTCGGCATGGACGTCCAATGGGACGCCACCCTGTCGGTCCAGGAGATGTGTGACGAGGGCGTGCGCCGGGCCTACAACGACCCGGACAACAAACTGCGCGCGTCGGTCCTCCTCGACCCGGCCGGGGCACGCAAGAACTCGCGCGACAACACGCCGGCGGTGGTGCATTACGAGATCGTTCCCGGTCACCACCTGGAAGTGATTTGTGCCGCCAAGGGTGGCGGCTCGGAGAACAAGTCCAAGTTCTACGCGCTCAACCCCTCCGACTCGATCGTCGACTGGGTGCTCAAGACCGTGCCGACGATGGGCGCTGGCTGGTGCCCGCCGGGGATTCTCGGCATCGGCATCGGCGGCACGCCCGAAAAAGCGATGCTGCTGGCCAAGGAATCGCTGATGGCGCCGGTCGACATCCACGAGCTGATTGCCCGCGGCCCGGCGAATCGTGTCGAGGAGCTGCGTCTCGAACTGTACGAAAAGGTCAACGCGCTGGGAATCGGCGCGCAGGGACTCGGTGGGCTGACCACCGTCCTCGACGTCAAGATCCTCGACTACCCGACGCACGCCGCCAGCCTGCCGGTGGCGATGATCCCGAACTGCGCGGCGACCCGGCACGCGCACTTCCACCTCGACGGCTCGGGGCCGGCGACGCTGACCCCGCCGGACCTGAACGAGTGGCCGAAGGTCAACTGGACGCCGAACACCGAGACCTCGACACGCGTCGACCTCGACACGCTGACGCCGGCCGAAGTCGCCAGCTGGAAGCCGGGCCAGACACTGCTGCTCAACGGCAAGATGCTGACCGGACGCGACGCGGCCCACAAGCGCATTCAGGACATGCTGGCCAAGGGCGAGCCGCTGCCGGTCGATTTCACCAATCGCGTGATCTACTACGTCGGCCCGGTGGACCCGGTTCGCGACGAAGTCGTCGGCCCCGCGGGTCCGACCACCGCCACGCGCATGGACAAGTTCACCGAGATGATGCTCGCCCAGACCGGGCTGATCTCGATGGTCGGCAAGGCCGAACGTGGTCCGGCGGCGATCGAGGCGATCCGGAAGCACAAGTCGGCGTACCTGATGGCGGTCGGCGGCGCCGCCTACCTGGTCGCGAAAGGCATCCGGACGGCGCGAGTCGCCGGTTTTGCCGACCTCGGGATGGAGGCGATCTACGAATTCGAGGTCAAGGACATGCCGGTCACCGTCGCCGTCGATTCGACCGGCACCTCGGTGCACAACACCGGACCGAAGGAATGGCAGGCCAGGATCGGCAAGATCCCGGTCGCCGTCGCCTGAGCACCAGGCTGACCGGAACCAGCGGCCGGCCGCGCGCCGGCCTGTTGCTGGCAGGAGAAGTCGAATGGCCATCGAGCGTTACGGTACGACCCAGCGTTACTCGGACGTTTGCGCCTGCAACGGCACCATTTATCTCGTCGAACGACCGCAAACACTTGACGCCAACATCGCCACCCAGACCCACGAAGTCCTCGCCGGGGTGGAGAAGCTGCTGGCCCAGGCCGGCAGTGACAAGACGCGCCTGCTGATGGTGACCATCTACCTGCGCCATATCGACGACGCGGTCGCGGTCAACCGAATCTGGGACCGGTGGGTTCCGCAAGGCAGCGCCCCGGTCCGGGTCTGCGTCGAAGGCAAACTGCGCCATCGCGAAGCCTTGCTTGAAGTCGCGGTCATTGCGGCCCGCTGACGGCCTGCCAAGCGCTCTGGCGCCAAACCAGGCAGCGGCCGTGGCAAAAGCCGGCCGGGCGGCTGACGGCAGCACTTGGCAAGCCCTTCCCGAGCCGCCGCCGGCACCGATGATCGGCATTTTCGACA
>DPSD01000725.1:0-1479 GCA_003538495.1 Accumulibacter sp. | reverse complement strand
ATGATCGGCATTTTCGACAGCGGCCTCGGCGGCCTCTCGGTGCTGGCGGCAATCGCCCGGGCGCTACCACAGGCCGACCTGCTTTACTTCGCCGACAGCGCGCACGTGCCCTACGGCGACCGGGACGACAGTTTCATCCGCCAGCGCGTGCTGGCGATCGGCAAACACCTCGCCGACCAGGGCTGCGGACTGATCGTTGTCGCCTGCAATACGGCGACCGCAGCCGCTGTCGCCGCTTTTCGCGCGCTGTATCCCGATCTGCCGGTAGTCGGTGTCGAGCCCGGGATCAAACCGGCCGCCGCCGCCTCGAACAGCGGCCGGATCGCCGTCCTGGCGACCGCTTCGACCGCCCGCAGCCAGCGTCTGGCAGCGCTGATCGCGCAGCACGCCGGCGCCGTGCAGGTGGCCGTCGAAGCATGCCCCGGCTGGGCGACGCGGGTCGAAACGCTGCACCTCGACGACCCCGCTTTCGCCGACGAGGCGCGCCGACATCTGGCCCCGCTGCTTGCCGCCGGCGCCGACCGGATCGTTCTCGGCTGTACCCACTACGCCTTTCTTCGCCCGGTCCTGGAACCGATCGTCGCCAACCGGGCAATCCTGGTCGACGTCGCCGAAGCGGTCGCCCGCCAGTGTGTTCGGCTGGCCGGGGCCGCGGCACTCGGCAACGGCCGGCTGGTACTGCTCGCCACCGCGCACCCCGAACGACTGCAGGCCGCCCTGCCCGCGCTCGGCCTGAGCTGGCTGAGCAGCCGCCTGACCGGCGCCGCGCGCCTGGCACTGGCCTGAGCATGCGCCGGCCAGCCACCCCGCCGCCCGCGGTGGCGATCATCGGCGGTGGCCCGGCCGGACTGATGGCGGCCGAAATCCTCAGCAGCGGCGGCGTCGGCGTCGACCTTTACGACGCCATGCCGTCGGTCGGCAGAAAGCTGCTGCTCGCCGGCAAGGGCGGACTGAACATCACCCACTCCGAGCCGGCCGACCAGTTCATGACCCGCTACGGCGCGCGGCAAGGGCAGATCGCGCCGCTGCTCGATGTTTTCGGCCCGACCGCTCTGCGCGAGTGGGTGCACGGCCTGGGCGTGGACACCTTCGTCGGCAGTTCCGGCCGCGTCTTTCCCACCGAAATGAAGGCCGCGCCGCTGCTGCGGGCCTGGCTGCAGCGACTGCGGGCGAGCGGCGTCCGCTTCCACATGCGCCACCGCTGGTGCGGCTGGGCGCCGCGGCCGAATGCCAGCGACGCCAGGGACGGCCTTGCCGGGCTGCGCTTTGCGACGCCGCACGGCGAGCAGCAACGGCAGGCGGCGGCGCTGGTGCTGGCCCTCGGCGGCGGCAGCTGGGCCCGGCTCGGTTCCGACGGACGCTGGTTCGCGCTGCTCGAACAGGCCGGCATGGCGCTGGCGCCGCTGCGCCCCGCGAACTGCGGTTTTGACGTCGCCTGGAGCCCGCACCTTCGCCAGCGCTTTGCCGGCCAGCCGATAT
>DPSD01000513.1 GCA_003538495.1 Accumulibacter sp. | reverse complement strand
TCACCAGCAGCCGGCGCCCGGCCTTGAAGCTGCCGAGAACGCGGCGCAGCACCTGGTTTTCGTCCTCTCGGCTTTCCACTTTCCTGCCATCTTCGCCGCGCTCTGAAGATGTGTACCGGTGTTCGATTTTTCCGCGACTTCGTTGAGCCAGATCGCGGCCTCGACGGCTTCCTGCTGCGCGAAGAACAGCTTCTGGTGCGCGGCCCGCTCGGGGTTGGCAAACCAGTAGTCGAGCAGATCGCGCGTGACGCGGCTGGTAACGCCCCGGTAGCCGGAGTCACGCCAGGTGCGCAGTTCGTCCCGAAGCCGGTTGATCAGGTGTTCGCCGTACTCGGCCTGGAAGTCGTTCAGGTCGAACATGCTGCCCTGGTTCTGCTGGCCGATCGGCACCTGCGGCACATCCGGCGTGAAGAGGCGGCGGCCCGGGCGAATGTCCCGGTAGTTCAGGTTGCCCTGGGCGTCGGTGGCATAGTGCCGGGCCGGCTCGTCATAGGGGGAATTCAGGATGGGATTGTCCGCAGAGAGCATGGCGAGCGACGTAACCGGCTGGTAGGTGGGGCATTCTAGCAAACCCCTTCCGGTCGGCGACATCGGCGATGGTCAGCGTACTGGCATGAGGCGCCATCCAGGTGCATACTGCTGGAATGAACCAACGTCTGCGCTTTCTTCTCTGTCGAGAAGAACCGTTGATGACCGCGCAACACCGTGCCACCTTCCTGATCGTCGACGATTCACGCGAAGACCTCGATGGTCCGAAAGGGTCGATTCTGGAACCCCCTGGAAACCGCAGCGATGAATCCCTCAAGAGCCGGGCCGACCCAGGCGACGACCGGACCATCTCCAACCGGCGCCGCCCTGCGTCTCGTCCTCATCTACGCGATCTTTGCCGGACTCTGGATCGTGCTCTCCGACAAGGCGGTGGCCTGGCTTTTCCAGGATCCGAACCGGATCCTTCTCGCCAGCACACTGAAGGGCTGGCTCTTCGTCGCCGTGACGTCGATGCTGCTCTATGGCCTGGTGCGCGGCCTCCTCCAGCAAGCGCTGGACTGGTCGCGGCGCGAGCAGGAAGCGCGTGAGGAGGGCCTCCGCAGCCAGCAACTCCTCGCCTCGATCGTCGAGGCGTCGACCGACGCCATCTTCGCCAAGGATCTCGAAGGTCGTTACCTGGCCTTCAGCCAGGGAGCGGCCCGACTGATCGACAGGAAAGCCGAAGAGATTCCGGGCTGCGACGACACGGCGCTCTTTCCGCCAGAACAGGCCGCGATGCTCCGTGCCAACGACCGCCGGGTAATTGCCGAAAACCGGATCAACACGTATGAGGAAACGCTTTCCACCGCCGATGGGGCACGCACCTTCCTGGCCACCAAGGGGCCGCTGCGCGATGGCGATGGAAAGGTCATCGGACTGTTCGGTATCTCCCGCGATATCACGGAGCGCAAGCAGGCCGAGAACAAGCTGCGCGAACAGGAACGGCTACTGGCAGATTCGCAGGTCATCGCGCATGTCGGTAGCTGGATGGTAGACATCGCGTCTGGCCAGGTGATCTGGAGCGAAGAATCCTTCCGGCTGTATGGTCTGCCGCCGCGGCCAGGCGAATCGCTGAGCTTCGATCGTTTCGTCGACCTGCTGCATCCCGACGACCGGCCGCGCATGCACGACTGGTCTGCCGCCTGCCTGGCAGGACAGCGCATGTCCAGTCTGGAATTTCGCACACGCCCGATCGACGGGGTGAGCCGCTGGCTGCTCGGCCACGGCGCCCTCGAAAGGGATGCCGACGGCAAGCCCTGGCGCATGCTCGGAACGGTGCAGGACATCACCGAGAAGAAGCTAATGAGCGACGAACTCGCTCGCCATCGCCATCACCTCGAACAACTGGTCGCCGAACGGACCGCCGAACTGGCGGAAGCAAATCTCGCACTGACGCAGCGCGCCGAGGAAATCACCGACCTCTACGATCGCGCACCCTGCGGCTATCACTCGCTGGCCGCCGACGGGACGATCGTCGCGGTCAACCAGACTGAACTCGACTTGCTCGGCTACTCCCGGGAAGAGTTCGTCGGCCACAAGGTCGGCGAGTTCATGACCGCCGAAAGCCGCGCGCTGTTCCGTCTGCACTTTGCCGACTTCAGCCGTACCGGCCGCGTACGTGATCTGGCTTTTGACTGGCTGCGCAAGGACGGCAGTATCCTGCCGGTGCTGATCAGCGCCGACCTGGTGCGCAATGCCGCAGGAGAGTTCCTCTTCAGCCGGTCGACGATGGTCGACAACAGCGAGCGCAGCCGGCGCGAGCGTGAGATCGCCGAGATGCAGGCGGAACTCGCGCGCCGGGCCGAGGCGGCCGAGGCCGCGAACCAGGCGAAGAGCGCGTTCCTGGCCAACATGAGTCACGAGATCCGCACGCCGTTGAACGCCATCATCGGCCTGACGCACCTTCTGCGGCGTACCGGAGCGACGCCGGCACAGGCCGAGCGACTCGACAAGATCGACGGCGCCGCGCAGCACCTCCTCGCCATCATCAGCGATGTCCTCGACCTGTCCAAGATCGAAGCCGGCCGATTGCAGGTGGAAAGCACGGATTTCCATCTCTCGGCGATTCTCGACAGCGTCTCTTCGATCATCGGCGAATCGGCACGCCGCAAGGGCCTGCGGATCGACCTCGAACGTGATGCCGTGCCGCTGTGCTTGCGCGGCGACCCGACGCGGCTGCGCCAGGCACTGCTCAATTACGCGGGCAACGCGGTCAAGTTCACCGACCACGGTTGGATTGCCCTGCGCGCCAGACTGCTCGAAGAGCAGGATGACGAATTGCTGGTGCGCTTCGAGGTCGAGGACACCGGTATCGGTATCACCGACGATCAGAGCGCGCGACTGTTTCAGGCCTTCGAACAGGCCGACACCTCGACGACGCGCAAGTACGGTGGCACCGGCCTCGGACTCGCCATCACCGCGCGCCTGGCACACCTGATGGGTGGCGAAATCGGCGTCAAAAGCACGCCCGGCGTCGGCAGCACCTTCTGGCTGACCGCCCGCCTGCTGCGCGGTCGTGGCATCGTGCCCGTCAGTCCGACCCTGGAGATTGCCGATGCCGAGGTCAGGCTACGCCAGCGTTGCGCGGGGAAACGCATCCTGCTGGTGGAAGACAATGCCATCAACCGCGAGGTGGCAGAGGAACTGTTGCGTGCCGTCGACCTGACGGTAGACGCGGCGGCCGATGGTGAGCAGGCGCTGGCGATGGTACAGGGCACCGACTACGATCTGATCCTGATGGATATGCAGATGCCGAACATGGACGGTCTGGAGGCTACCCGTGCCATCCGCACCCTGCCCGGCTGGCAAACCAGACCGATCGTGGCAATGACCGCCAACGCCTTCGACGAGGTCCGCCGTGCCTGCGAGCAGGCGGGCATGAACGACTTTGTCGGCAAACCGATGACTCCCGGCCTGCTCTATGCGGCCTTGTTGAAGTGGCTGCCTGACGCGATGGCGACTGTCCCCGAATCAACAGTCATGACTTTGCAAGACACCCACGATGATGAAAGTCATGACCGTTTCCCTCTCCCCCAACCCCTCCCCCGCGAGGGGGGGGAAGGGGCGGTTCGTGAGTCGCATACGCGACTTTCACATTAACCCATCACCGATTCCGCCCCCCGTGCTCGGC
>DPSD01000716.1 GCA_003538495.1 Accumulibacter sp. | reverse complement strand
GCTGACCGTCCCGGGAATCCGCTACGTCGTCGATTCCGGGCTGGCGCGGATCAAGCGTTATTCGTACCGCAACAAGGTCGAACAGCTGCAGATCGAGAAGATCTCGCAGGCTTCGGCCAACCAGCGCGCGGGGCGCTGCGGCCGGGTCGCCGCCGGCGTCTGCATCCGTCTCTACGACGAGCAGGACTTCGGCTCCCGACCACCGTACTCGGAGCCCGAGATTCAGCGCTCTTCGCTGGCTGGCGTGATCCTGCGCATGAAGGGTCTGCGCCTCGGTGACGTCGAGGATTTCCCGTTCCTCGAAGCACCGCCGCAGAAGGCGATCAGTGACGGTTACCAGCTGCTGCTCGAACTCGGCGCGGTCACCGCCGAGCACGCGCTGACGCCGGACGGCCAGGAACTGGCGAAAATACCGCTCGATCCGCGCCTGGGACGGATGATCGTCGCCGCGCGCGACGAAGGCTGCCTGCGCGAGGTACTGGTGATCGCCGCCGCACTGAGCGTGCAGGATCCGCGCGAGCGTCCGCAGGAACGGCAGGGCAGCGCTGACGCCGCGCACCGCAAATTTGCCGACGAGAAGTCGGAATTCCTATCATGGCTCAAGCTCTGGGACTGGTATCAGGCCGAACTCGACCACCGCAAGTCGCAGCGCAAGCTGGTCGAAGCCTGCCACGCCAACTTCCTGTCGGCGCTGCGGATGCGTGAGTGGCACGACATCCATGGGCAGCTGCACGCACTGGCGGCCGAGCACCAATGGCGCGAGAACCAGCTACCGGCAACATACGACGCGATACACCGTGCGCTGCTCGCCGGACTGCTCGGCAACATCGGCTGCAAGTCGGAGGAAGCGGCGCATTACCTCGGCGCGCGCGGCATCAAGCTGCTGATTCACCCGGCTTCGGCGCTGCAGAAGAAAGCCGGCAAGTGGATCGTCGCCGCCGAGATCAGCGAAACGACGCGGCTGTTTGCGCGCTGCGTGGCGCGTATCGAACCCGAGTGGCTGGAGCGCGTCGGCGCGCACCTGCTGAAGCGCAGCCACTTCGACCCGCACTGGGAGAAGAAAGCGATGCAGGCGATCGCTTTCGAGCGGATCACGCTGCACGGGATCGTCGTCGATCCGCGCCGGCGGGTAAGCTTCGGGCCGCTGAATCCGCCGGCGGCGCGCGAGATCTTCATCCGCCAGGCGCTGGTAGAAGGCGAGGTCAGCGAAGAGTTCGCCAGGCGCTGGGCGTTCTTTACCCACAATCAGCAGCTGATCCTCGAGATCGAGACGCTCGAACACAAGTCGCGCCGGCCCGACGTGCTGGTCGACGACGAGCTGATCTTTACCTTCTACGACCAGATCATCCCCGATGGCATCTACAGCGGCGCCAGTTTCGACAAGTGGCGCAGCGAGGCAGAACGCGGACATCCGCGCCTGCTGCACCTGCTGCGCGAAGACCTGATGCGCCATGAGGCCGCCGGCATCACCAGCGAGGCGTTCCCGCACCAACTGCAGCTTGGCGGCGTCGACTACCCGCTGGCCTATCACTTCGAGCCCGGGAGCGCGCGCGACGGCGTGACTCTTACCGTGCCGCTGGCGCAGCTGAATCAGCTTCCCGCGGCGCGCTGCGAATGGCTGGTGCCGGGGCTGCTGAAGGAAAAGGTGGTGCAGCTGGTGAAGACGCTGCCGCAACGGATTCGTGCCAAGCTGGTGCCGGTTCCCGATTTTGCTGCCGAGTTCGTCGCGCAGGTGCCGCCAGTGGACAAACCGCTGGTGAGCGCACTGATCGGATTCATCGTCCAATCGCGCGGGCTCAACGCCCGTGGCTGGGAAATCACGCCCGACGCCTTTCGCCCCGACGCCGTGCCGGCGCACTTGAACTTCAATTTCCGCCTGATTGACGACAACGGCCGCCAGCTCGGCATCAGCCGCAAGCTGAGCGAGCTGCGCAGTGAGTGGGGGCGCGAGGCCAAGCAGGAATTCGCCGAGTTGCACGAAACTCCGGCCGAGTTGTCGGGATTGACCGACTGGAGTTTTGGCGAGTTGGCGGAACTGATCGAAGTCGACGTCGGCAGCGGCCAGAGCGTTCTCGGCTACCCCGGACTGGCCGACGACGGCGACAGTGTCTCGGTGCGCGTCTTCGATTCGCCCGGTGAGGCACTGCGATCGCATGCCGCGGGTCTGCTGCGACTGTTCATGCTGCAGTTCGGCGAGCAGCTGAAGTACCTCGAAAAGAATCTACCTGGCCTGACCCAGATGGCGATGCAGTTCATGGCGCTCGGCACGCTCGACGAACTGCGGCGTCAGTTGCTCGAACTCGCTGTCGCACGCGCCTGCCTGATCGAACCCTGGCCGACCGATGCGACCAGCTTCGAGGCGCGCTGCCTGCAGGCCAGGCCGCGAGTGGGGTTGCTGGCCCAGGAGATCGCCCGCCTGGTGGGGCAGATCCTCGCCGACTGGCTGGCGCTGCACAAGAAGCTGCCGGCGTTCAAGGCATACGGCAGCACGGTGCACGACATCGAGGGACAATTGGCCCGGCTGATCGGCAAACGCTTCATTGCCGACACGCCCTTCGAGCGCCTGCAGCACTTTCCCCGCTATCTGAAGGCGATCGCGCTGCGCCTGGACAAGCTCAAGGCGGGCGGCGCCCAGGGCGCGGCCCGCGATGCGCGCTTGCTGGCCGAGTACCTGCCGCTGTGGACAAACTACCAGCGACGCACCATCGTGTTGGCCAAACAAGGCGTCAGCGACCCGCAGCTCGAACAGTTTCGCTGGTTGCTCGAGGAGCTGCGGGTACACCTGTTCGCGCAGGAGCTACGAACACCGTCGCCGATCTCGAGCAAGCGTCTGCAGAAAATGTGGGAAGGCATGTGACCGACCGTAGCGATAGCGCTGGTGGGCAAGGAGATGAACAGTGAGTGAGATCGTGTTGGCAATGGCGCGCAGCCTGCGTACGCTCGGCCGCGGGCGCGTCTGGCTGTTGTTTTTCGGGCCAGCGGTGGTCGCGGTTGTGGTCTGGGTCGGGCTGACGGTATTCGCCCTCGAAAGCCTGATTGGTCTCCTGGTAGACCAGCCGCCGCTGACCTGGCTGGCCGGCTGGGGAGCAGTGTGGCTGGCCAAGCTGGGCGCGGTACTCGGCGGCTGGCTGTTGATTCTCGCCGCCGCTTTCGTCACCGCGATGCTGCTGGCGGCGATCTTCGTCATGCCGCTGCTGCTCGATCACGTCGCCCTCGCCGATTACCCGGAACTGGCGCGAGTCGGCAAGGACAGCCTGACCGCGGGCGCCTGGAACAGCATTGCCGCGGTACTGCTGTACCTCATCGGCTGGCTGCTGACGCTGCCGCTGTGGTTGATTCCCGGGCTTGGCCTGCTGCTGCCGATCCTGTGGATGGCCTGGTTGACGCGTCGAACGTTTGCCTACGACGCGCTCACCGTGCACGCCACCGGGCAGGAGTGGCGCGAACTGCGCCGCCAGCAGGGCTGGCCGCTGCTGCTGCTCGGTGTCGTGCTGGCACTGCTGGCGCATGTCCCGGTGCTCGGTCTGCTGACCCCGACGCTGGCGGCACTGGCTTATACGCACTTCTGCCTCGAGGCGCTGAGGCGCTTGCGGCAGGGAGCGCTGGTGGCGGTAATCAACGAGCAGCCGGCACTGAAGGAAAGACCATGACTTTCGGGGCGATCATCATCGGCGACGAGATCCTCTCGGGGAAGCGCAGCGACCGCCATTTTTCCAGGATCGCCGAGTTGCTCGGCGCACGCGGTCTGCGGCTATCGTGGGTGGAGTACCTGGGCGACGATCGCGCGCGCCTGGCGGCGACCCTGAAGCGCAGCCTGGCCGCCGGCGACATCGTTTTCAGCTTCGGCGGCATCGGCAATACGCCGGACGACCAGACCCGGCAGGCGGCGGCCGAAGCGCTGGGCGTCGACCTGGTCCTGCATCCCGATGCGGAACGCGAACTCCGCGGCCGTTTCGGCGACCAGACCAACGACGTCCGTCTGCTGCTGGGGACATTCCCGCGCGGCGTGGACATCATCCCCAACCCGTTCAACCGCATTCCAGGATTTCGGGTACGCGATCATCACTTTGTGCCAGGGTTTCCGCAGATGGCGCACCCGATGGTCGAATGGGCTCTCGACACCTTCTACGGCGGGCTTTTTCACCGCCAGCCAAGCGTTGAAAAAGCGTTGCTGCTGACCGGCGCAAAAAGCTACGAGAGCGCCCTGCTCGATCTGATGGAACGGATCGTCGCCGAGTTTCCAACGCTTCGCCTGTTCAGCCTGCCATCGATATCCGAAGACGGGCAGCGGCGACACCTCGAACTCGGCGTCGAAGGCGAGCCGGCACTGGTCGACGCCGCCATGAGCAGCATCCGCCAGGAGGTCGAACGGCGTGGCATCAACTGGCAGTGGCGGCCTTAGGCGAGGGCCAGGGCATTGCAGCGGCCATAGCGGAACCGAGGCTGCCGGTAAACGAACGAACCCCGACCGCGGCCGGGGTTCCGGTCGGCGCCGCATCAGGCGCCGGCAAACGGCCCTTACTTCTTCGGGGTCAGGGCCGCGGCGGCCTGCGCCGTGGCGGTCGATGCCGCCTTGATATTGGTGTCGACGATGTCGGTCATCTGCTTGGCCATCTGAGAAATGTTTTCGAAGGCGGTGGTCGAAGCGTTCATCATCTGCTTCATCGCTCCGGAGAAGACGTCGCCGGCAATCGGCGCAGCACTGCTCTTCTCGACCAGGCCTGAAGCCGTCTGGCTCATGGCGCTGTACTGCTGTTCCATTACCGAAGTGATTTCGCGCTGCATGTTGGCTGCCAGGTCGTACAGACCGCGTGAGTACTCCAGGAGTTTTTCAACATTGGGCTGCGCCAGCGAACCGGCGACGCCGGTCAGTTGCTGCGGGTACTTGATGGCCATCAACTGCTGCGCACCGCTGGCGCTGGTGTTGAACAGTTCCCGGCTGGCAGCCAGGTTGAGGGCGGACAGTTGTTCCATGCCGTGGAAAGCGGTGCGAACCAACGTCATCATGACTTGGGCGTTGGCTTTCTGGCTCTGGGCGAGTTTGTCGAGATCGATGGTGTTCATGAATTCCTCCGTAAATGGCAATGATAATACGCATAAAGCGCGTGACGGACAATCGAGGAAGCGTGAACACAGCGACACGCTCGGTCTGCTCCCGTCATGGGTCCTGCGGTTCAACGTCTACCGGATGGCAGCTTCCAGGCGCCCCAAAAAAGAAACCCCCGAAAGATGCCGGGGGCTCCTCAGACGCTCGCTGGTCGGACAGCCGCATCAAGCCCGATAGACGCGAAAGCCGGCTTACTTCTTGGTCGCAGCGGCGGTGGCGCCAACGGCCTTGACGGTGGCGTTGGTGGCTGCCGCGACGTTCGACTCAGCGATGTCGGCAACCTGCTTGGCAGCCTTGTTCATGCTGTCGAAAGCCGAAGTAGCCGACGCGATGGCCGACTTGACGGCCGAAACGGCAACGTCGGAACCAACCGGCGCGTTCTTGGCAGCCTTCTCGAGCAGCGCGAAGACCTGCTTCTGGAAGTCGGCGAACTGCGCTTCGAGCAGCTTGGAGACTTCTTCCTTCGACTGCGCCGAGATTTCATAGACGCTGCGGGTATAAGCAACGGCCTTTTCGAGGTTCGGCTGGGCAAGCGAAGCCTGCACCGAGAACAGCTCCTGCGCGTTCTTCGCGCCGAGCATCGCCTTGGCGTTGCTGACGCCGTCTTCCAGCATCGAACGGGCGGTATTCAGGTTGAGCGCTGCGATGCGCTCGGCGCTGGCCAGAGCGGTGTTGGCAAGAGTCAGCATGGCATCGACGGAAGCCTTGTTGGCGGCGGCGAATTGTTCGGGCGTGGTAAACATGGTCAATCTCCTCAGAATGATTAGGGGTACAACAAACATGTGCAATGTTGAACTCCTCGGTCCCGCGCCTCTTGGCACCCAGACCTTTTGTTGCACTGCACCATGAGCATCATTATAGGCGCCGCTGAGGACTTGTCAAGCGTTTTTTGGTGCAGCGCAACATATTCAGTACAGCGCTGTTTTATATGACATTCTCAGGACAATTTCATACCCGGTACGGGTGGCGCGAGGTCATACCGCTGGGTCGCACGGAAAAATTGGCGGCAAGGAGGCGTGGGCAGCGCAACAAGCACCGTCGGTGGCAACCGCGCGCCCGCTTCACTTGCCGCCGGTCTTCGCGCTCGGCGCCTGCTTGAGGGTCAGCGGCTCTGCTGGCCGTGCGGCCGGATTGTCGTTCTTGCCGCGCGGCTGGATGATCGCCCGCACGCGCGCCTGCGCCGCCCCGGTGGCGGTCTTGGTGGTGCCGGCGCCGGTGGTGACGAGGTACTTCTCGTTCAGCGCGTCATAGGAAATGTACGGGCCCCTGACTTCGTCGAGGCCGCTCTTGACCCAGGCGCGATTGAAGAATTCGCTTTTTTCCGCACGAGCGTCGTACTCGATGCGTTCGGCCTCGCCCTCGATGAAGTCGTCCTGTCCCTCGCGCTTCTGCCGGAAGCGGGCCAGCCCGTCGGTACCGCCAGTGGCGGTACCCTTCTGAAAACCGTCAGCATCCTGCGTGACCACCAGGCGATTGGTGCGGATCTGGAGAGTGCCCTGGATGAGGACCACGTTCCCTTCGAGAATCTGGACCTTCTTGAGATCGTCGATGCTCAGCCGATCCGCTTCAAGTTGAACGGGTTTCTCGCGGTCCGCGCGCTCGGCCTGCGCCGGCAGCGACGGAACCATCAGCAGCAGGCTGCTGGCGCAGGCGCAGAAATAGGTGTTTTTCATGTCTTGGGCTTTTTCTTGGCCGAATGGCTTTCAATTTGACCGGTAACCCGGGATTCCAGCAGATAGGTCTGCAATCTGTTATCAACCATCATGCCGACACCCTGAACCCACGAGTTCCCCTGGGTGATCACCACCGAACTCTTGGTGAACGCTTTTTCCTCATCGGTAAGGACTGTCAACTCGGGCGTCTCGACGAGGAGCGGCGGCTGTTTTCCGGTGCCTTCACGCCGCACTTCGACCTGCTCCCTGAGTTCGACCCGTTCCCCTTTGCTGTTCAGATGTCCGCGCACCGCGCTGATACTCACCGGCGGCTTGGTCGGGTTAAAGTAGACCAGCCTGGGCTTGATCAGGTCCACTGTATCGTCATCGGGATAGTGGCGGATTTCTTCGGCAAACAGCGTGTACTTCAGCGTTCCTGTCTGGCCGATCTTGCGCACCGTGGCATCGCTGACGACGTAATCAGGATCGTGACGGTGCTTGCCGTCGCCGCGGACCTCGTCGAGTTCTGTCGCATAGCGCAGCCAGAAGGTGAGCGCAGCCAGAATCAGCAGAATGCCGATCGGCAGTGCGGCACTGCTCCACTGCTTCATGCGCGACCTTCATTGCCAAGGCACAAGCAGCCTGGCCGGCGAACGCAGGCAGTCGCGCCGTGGTGGCCGGCGGTTGCAAACATCAGATGACCTTGGCCCTGAAGAGGTCGTGCATATTCAACGCACCGACCAGGATGCCGCTGTCGTCAACCACCGGAAGCTGGTTGATCTTGTGCTGCTCCATCATCTCGACCGCTTCGACGGCAAGCCGTTCGGGCGTGATCGCGCGTGGCCCTCGACTCATGATGTCGGCCGCCACGAGTAGCCGCAGGTCGAGTCCCTTGGCGAAAGCGCGCCGCAGATCGCCGTCGGTGATGATCCCGGTGAGGCGGCGCTCGGGCGTCAACACATTGGTCATGCCGATCCCGCCGCGCGAGATTTCGAGGATCGCGTCGGGCACGCCGGTTTCCGGAACGACCACTGGAAGAGCAGGACCAGCCCGCATAACGTCGCTGACGTGGGTCAACAAGCGCCGCCCGATGGTTCCACCAGGGTGCGAGCGGGCAAAATCCGCAGCGCCGAAACCGCGCGAATCGAGCAGCGCTACCGCCAGTGCGTCGCCGAGCGCCAGGACCGCGGTGGTACTGGCGGTCGGCGCGAGGTTGAGCGGGCACGCTTCCAGCGCGACCGCGGCGTCGAGGTGCACGTCGGATTCGACCGCCAGCGAGGAATGCGCCTTGCCGGTCATGCTGATCAGCTTGGCTCCGAGCCGTTTGACGATCGGCACGATGGTCAGCAGTTCGGCACTCTCACCGGAATTCGAAATGGCGATCAGAACGTCGTCGCGGGTGATCATCCCGAGGTCGCCGTGACTGGCCTCGGCGGGATGGACGAAATACGCCGGAGTCCCGGTACTGGACAGCGTCGACGCGATCTTGCGCCCGACGTGACCGGACTTGCCCATGCCGCTGACGATCACCCGTCCGTGGCAGTTGAGAATCAGCGCCAATGCCTGCAGAAAGGCCCTATCGATCCGCTCGGCCAGAGCCAGCACCGCGTCGGCTTCGATGCGTAGAACCTGCCGGGCAAGATCCAGCGCCTTCGACGATGGACTGATTTGGTTCATGGGCAGGCAGCGGTTATCATCCCGCGAGTATAACAGAAGGCCATGGCACCCCGACCCCGCTCGACCGATGCGGGGGGTGGCGAAGTGATCAGACCAAAGACCGGAGGGACAAATGGATACACTGCCAACCGTTGTCATGCTGCTCGGCGCTTCGGTCGTCTCGGTAATCGTCTTTCGCTCGGTCAACCTACCACCGGTGCTCGGCTATCTGCTGGTCGGCGCGGTCATCGGCCCGCACGCACTGAATCTGGTCGGCGGCTTTGCCGGCGCTCAGCACCTGGCCGAGTTCGGCGTCGTGTTCCTGATGTTCTCGATCGGGCTGGAGTTTTCGCTGCCCAAGTTGTACGCCATGAAGCGTATCGTCTTCGGTCTCGGCCTGCTGCAGGTCCTGCTGACCCTGGCCGCGGTCACCGGCTTGGTCACCGCGCTGGGGTTGAGCTGGCAGGAGGGCGTCGCCCTCGGCGGTGCGCTGGCCATGTCGTCCACGGCGGTGCTGACCAAGTTGCTGACCGAGCGCCTCGAACTCGACAAGGCGCACGGACGCGAGGTGATGGGGGTGCTGCTGTTCCAGGACATCGCGGTGGTCCCGCTGCTGATCCTGATTCCTGCGTTCTCGGAGACGCCGGAGCGGATGGCGACCATGATGGGGCTGGCGATGCTCAAGGCGGTCGTGGTGCTGTCGGTGGTGCTGTTCTTTGGCCAGCGCCTGATGAGCCGCTGGTTCTTCATCGTCGCCAGGGGCAAGTCGGCCGAACTGTTCATGCTCAACGTCCTGCTGATCACGCTGGGGCTCGCCTACCTCACCGAGCTGGCCGGCCTGTCGCTGGCGCTGGGGGCTTTCGTTGCCGGCATCCTGATCTCCGAAACACAATACCGCCATCACGTCGAAGAAGACATCAAACCTTTTCGCGATGTCCTGATGGGCTTGTTTTTTGTCACCATCGGAATGATGCTCGACGTCCCGCTGGTCGCCGCCAGCGCGCCACTTGTGCTGGGCGTCCTGGCGGCGCTGCTGGCGCTGAAGTTTGCCCTGGTACTCGGCCTCTCACGGCTGTTCGGCTCGACCTTTGGCGGCGCCCTGCGCACCGGTCTGTGGTTGTGCGCCGGCGGCGAGTTCGGTTTTGTTCTGCTCGCCGAAATGCGCCGCCTGGAACTGCTGCCGTCACCGGTCCTGCAAGCGGTGCTGGCGGCGCTGGTCCTGTCGATGCTGCTGGCACCGCTGATCGTCCAGTACAGCAACCAGATCGTCCTCCGCTTCGCCGCCAGCGAGTGGCTGATGCGCTCGATGCAGATGACGCAGTTGGCGGCGAAGGCGATGAACACCGAAAAACACGTGGTGATCTGTGGCTACGGCCGAACCGGCCAGTATCTGGCTCGCTTCATGGAACAGGAAGACGTTACTTACCTCGCTCTCGATCTCGACCCCGAGCGGATCCGTGAAGCGACGGCAGCCGGAGAGAACGTCATCTACGGCGACGCTGCCCGGCACGAAACGCTGGTCGCCGCCGGCGTCGCTCGCGCCAGCGTGGCGATCATCTCTTTTGCCGACGCGCGCGCCAGCGAACGCGTGCTCGAACACATTCGCCAGATCAAGCCAGACCTGCCGGTGGTGGTTCGGACTCTCGACGAAAAGGATCTGGAGGCGCTGTTGCGAGCGGGAGCCGCCGAAATTGTCCCGGAAACGCTTGAAACGAGCATGGTGCTCGCCTCGCACGCCTTGCGCCATCTCGGCGTACCGCACGCGCAGGTCCTCGAGCATTTCCGCCAGACGCGGATCGACCACTATCGGTCGCTGCGTGGCTTCTTCCACGGCGACAGCGATCTGGAACAGGATACGCTCGACGTAGAAGAAGCACGCCTGCATTCGGTGCTGCTCGTCGACGGCGCCAAGGCCATTGGCCGGACGCTTGGCCAACTGGCCCTGCACGAACTCGGTGTCGAAGTTACCGCCGTTCGCCGACGCAATATCAGGGCGCTGGAGCCATCGGCCGAAACCCGTTTCAGCGCCGGCGACGTGGTCGTCCTGCTCGGCACCCAGAGCGCCTTGACGGCTGCCGAGGAGCGGCTGCTGCAGCGCTGAAGGAAGGCCGGGGCGGCGGGGCAGAGCGTTCCGAGGGCCACCAACGAAACCCGGACGCCTGAACGGCGGCCCGCCGTGTATTAGTTATCCAGATCTCAAGTTACCGGCCAGCAATCCGCTTCGCTGGAACCCGGCCACCTGCTGCTCAGTAGGCCACGCAAACCGTATACTGGTTACCATCGACAATGGCCGCCGTCGCCACGGCCGCAGCGCCTCGGTTGGCGCCATCAGCGACGGCTCGCACCGAGCCGCCCTCGGTGATGCCGTCATCCATGGTGGTGTCGATCTGCCTGACGTAGCGGCCCAGGATACCCGCGGAGCAGACAAAGAACGAGCCCCGCATGCCGGCGATGTAGGGTGCCGCGGCACCAGCGCCGGTCACGCCGCTCTCAAGACCGATGAAGCCGCCGTCAGCATTACGCGGCCGGTAGTTGGCGTCGGCCAGCACGGTCGTCCCGGTGGCCAGGTTGGCCAGGCGGACGTGTTGCCAGAATACCGAGCTTTCGTCGGTGACGACGCCGGTGCCGGCGCCGCCGGCATCCCAGGTGCCGTCGATGCGGCCGTTGTTCGGAGCACACAAGCCAGCGGCGGCAGGGGCGCAAACCGCCGCTGCGTTGACCCCGAAAGCCAGATCGAGTTGCGCCTGCGTCTGGTCACCGGGGAAGGACTTGAAGCGATCCTGGTAGGCATAGACCAGACTCGAGACGGTGCGGAAGTCACCGACCATGTTCTTCACCTTGGCGCTGTTGATCAGCTCCTGTCCCTTCAGCACCCCGCCAAGCAGCAGGCCGATGATGACGAGTACAATGGCAATCTCCACCAGGGTGAAGCCCGCCTGCCGTTGTGGTAGCTGGTTCATTTCGTTCTCCAGTCCGTGTCGAAAATGATACTGGGTATAAGCATGTTTCATACCAGCCAAAATCAGCCGATTCGGCCGCCCGGGCCGCCGAATCTGTCGAGTTTTCGACACTACTGTCCGGAGTCGGACTGATGAGCAACCGGCGCTGGCGGCTGCGGGCAGCCGTTGGAAGCGCGGCGTGAGCCTGCTCGAACGCCTCGCCAGCGCCTTGCGACAGCGTCAGCGCTGGCTGCTGATTGCCTTGCTCGGCCTGCTGCACGTGGCGCTGCTGGCCGATACCGACAAGCTCTTCAGCATGCTGTGCTGGCTGGTGCATGTTGGCCTGTTCATCCTCTGGCAGCCCTTCATTTACGCCGAAAGGCGACTCGATTTCAGTGGCCTGCTGGTGATCGCGCTGTTGCTGGGAGGTGGCATCGCCTTCTACGGCTGGTGGCTGCTGATCGTCTGGGTAATCATCCTGGCGGCGCTGGTCGGCGGCCGCGTGATGTTCACCGATCATCGGCCGACACGCGTCTTCTACCTGATCGCTTTTGCTTACCTGCTGGCGGCGCTGCTGTTCTGGCTGGTACCACGGATGGTCGCCAATGCAGCCCTGGTCGGCCCTTCGCTGGATCTGGAGTTCGCCTGGGGGATGCCACTCTTCCTCCTGGTGATGACCCTGCTGCCGCTCGCTCCCGACAGCGATCGGCCCGGCGGAGGCATGGTCGACCTGTTCTACAGCCTGTTCATCTTCCTGCTGATTGCCGTGCTGGTGCTGGGCAGCCTGGCGTTCATGCTGTTGCGCCAGTCGGGCTATCTCGAAGCGGTGCTCAATACCCTGATCTCGATCGCCGTGCTGCTCTTGCTGATTGGCTGGACGTGGAACACGCGCCCCGGTTTCACTGGCATCGACGTCTTTTTCTCGCGCTACCTGCTGACCATTGGCCTGCCCTTCGAGAACTGGTTGCATCGCCTGACCACCCTGGCGGGCAGCGAAAGCGACCCCGAGAGATTCCTCTCGCAAGCGCTCGAGGAAATGCTGGACCTGCCGTGGGTAGACGGTGGCCGGTGGATTGCCGGGACACGAACAGGCGTTTTTGGCAAGGACTCGCGCTTTGCCCATGATTTTGCCGGACAACCGCTGCAACTGACCCTGCACACCCGCCACAAGCTTAGCCCGGCGCTGATCTGGCACTTCCATCTACTGGCGCAACTGGCCAACGAACACTACATCGCCAAACTGCGCGCCCGCGAGTTGCAGCAGGTCAGCTACCTGCGAGCGATCCACGAGACGGGCGCACGCCTGACGCACGACGTGAAGAACCTCCTGCAATCGCTGAACAATCTGTGTTATCTGGCGCAGACCACCAGCGGCGATGATCACCAGCGGCTCGAATTGCTGCTGCAGCGTCAGTTGCCACAGATCACGCAACGCCTGCAACAGACGCTGGGCAAACTTCAGAAGCCGCACAGCGAAGCTGGCGGCGTGCTGCCGGCGGCGATGTGGTGGAAGATCCAGCAGCAACGCTATGCCGGCCTGCCGGTGACCTTCGTCGCTACCGACCTCGACCCGGATGCGCTCCTGCCAACCGCCCTGTTCGACAGCGTCGCCGACAACCTGCTGCACAACGCCCTGCTCAAAGGTCAAGCCGAAGGCGGACTGCAGGTGCGCGTCACGATGGCGGCCGACGGATCGGTTCTGAGTGTCTGCGATACCGGCACGGCGGTCAGCGCGCACGTGCTGGCCGACCTGCTGCAGGCACCGGTAGCGTCGGAGAGCGGGCTGGGGATCGGCCTCTATCATGCCGCGCGCCAAGCGGAGGGCTGCGGCTACGAACTGCACCTGGCCGCCAATCAGCCAGGGCAGGTGTGTTTCGAGTTGCGCCGACGTTCGCCGGGTACGCCCGAAAACGCCTAGGCGCCTGGTGCCGCTCCGGCCTCGCGGCGCCCGATAAGCCGGTGGACGACCATGTTGCCCTTGCCCTTCAGGTGAATCGTCTGCCCTGGATGGAAATCGAAACGATCGCGCAGGCGCCGGTAGCTTAGTTCATCGACCTGAACCATCCCCGGAACGCCTTCGCTGGTAACCCGGCTGGCGACGTTCACGGTGTCGCCCCAAAGATCGTAAATGAACTTCTTCTTGCCGACGACGCCGGCCACCACCGGGCCGCTGCCGATCCCGATACGCAGTTCGAGGTGCATGGCATTGATGTTCGCGTCGTCGCGCAGCAGGCGGCACATCTCGATCGCCATGTCGGCCAGGGCGCCGGTATAGTCGCTGCGCGCGTCGTTCAGGCCGCCGGCGACCATGTAGGCATCGCCGATGGTCTTGATCTTCTCGAGGCCATACTGTTCGGCAAGTTCGTCGAAGCACGAGAAAATCTTGTTCAACATGGCGAACACCTGCTGCGGCGTCAGGCCTTCGGCAAGCCGGGTGAAATTCACGATGTCCGCAAACATCACCGAGACTTCGGCAAAGCCATCGGCGATCGGCTCCTTGCTGTTCTTCAAGCGTTCGGCGATCGGCGCCGGCAGGATGTTGAGCAGTAGCCGCTCGGAGCGCTCCTGTTCAATTTGCAGCAGCTGGTGCGCCTCCTGCAGGCGCTGCTGAACCCGGTGCTTCTCGCTGTCCGAGTAGCGCAGCAGCAGGTAGACGATCGCGGACACGGCGGTGAAATTGAGCGCGAAGAAGAACGCCGTGGTTTGCGTCGGCACCGCTTGCTGCCAACTGCTCGGCGAGTCGGCCAGATAGTAGTCGAAGCCACCCGACAGCATGGTCAGGAAGACATAGGCGAAAAACCAGGCACCCGACTCGCGAGTGCCGATGAACAGCAGCGCTCCGATCGGTGCCAGCAGAGCCCACAGACTGATCCCGCTGGCGGTGATGAAGCCACCGATGCTCCACTGCGCAACGAACGGCGTGAACAAGAACAGCGACAACTGGATCAGCCGGAAGACATTGAAATTGAGCGTTTTCAGGTACACCAGAAGATTGCCGACCAGCAGCAACTGCAAGGCAAACGGAAGGTTGGACGAGAAACGTGGCCCAAGTTGCCAGTAGATCGAAAGCCAGACCATCGACGCCAGACTGATCAGCCCGGTGGCGAAGAACAGCAGCGACTTCTGCAGGCGTAGCTCTTCGGAGTCGGTCGGTGAGATGCCGGCGTTGCGCAGTCTTTCGAGGAGGGGCCGGCCGGCGGTCATCGGGTCGCTCATTGAAGGTAGAACGAAGGCATAGGCTATTGGACCCTAAAGCTTGAGGACGGTCAATGCGTGCGGGGCAGCGGCAAGGCGCCAGCGCCATCGGCGGGAGAAGCCGAACGGCGGGCCCTTGCCTGAGAACCCCTTGTGTACCTCGGGCTGAACGAGCGCCGCGGAAGCTAGGGCAGCTTGCCGACGGTGATCAAACGGTTGAAAAGGACAACCCGCGACATCCAGATCAGCTCGTCGTCGAAAGTTCCGGTCGGCGTCTTGCTGACAAAGTCGGTGTTGGCCATCGCCAGGCCGCCATTGGTCAACTGGTTGTCCTGCTCGTCGGCGTCAGCACCGATCGGCAACTGCGTCCCCTGCGGGGTGAACCCGCCGTTACCGTTCCTGCCGTGAGCAATTACGACCGCCGGCACCTGGACGCCGATCACGTTTCCTGCCGGTGCGGCGGCGGAGCGTACGTTCAGGGTACCGATGGAACACAGCACGAAGGCCGCGTTGACCGGATTGGGCCCGGTGTTGCACGGTGCCGGCCAGCCAGCGCCGGGAACCGTCGGTGGCACCCTGGTAGCGAACTGCTGGGTTACGCGGTAGGTATAGCGGCGCCCCCAGCCGTCGGTCTCGTTGACTCCCAGCGTCGCCCACGGCAAGACGCCGACCTCGGTGGGTAGACCATTGAGGTCGAGACAATTGCCACCCGCGCTAAGGTTGAGTTCGCGCCCGGCACCTGCTGCTGCGGTCGCCAGGGTCGCCGCAGCCGGGCACGGCAAGCGCCCGTTGACGGCAACGAAACCGAGCAGGGCCTCACGTATCTCGGCCATTGCCGTCCTGGTGTCGCTGGTCTTGCGGATATCGATCTGCGCCGACAGCGGTATCAGCAGGCTGCCGACAACCAGCGCGACAATTACCAGCACCACGGCCAGTTCGGTCAGCGTGAATCCGTCCTCACCAGGCCCCTGACCGCGCGGCGTGTTCACAGAAGGCACCGGAGAAGGTCCGCCGCTGGCGTGCGGAAGTCAAAAACCGAGCTGCCGCGGAAGACGCTGGCGACGGCGACCGGAACGTTGAACGAACTGGCGTTCTGGTCTTCGAGATAGTTCGCCTTGTCGGCTTTCTCGGCCACCGTGCCGCGGACCTGCCCAGCCGCCTTGCGGCCGGCGAAAATCAGCACGCGGTTGCAGTTCGCCGATGCCACGCCGTCGATGATGATCGGCGCCGGCGCTGAAAGCTGGGTAAGAAGAAGCATCTCCTTCCAGTTGCTGCAGAAGGCCGGGTCCGGCGCCGCGCCGCAGTCGAGACCGTCAACGCCCTTGCTCCCGGTGACGCCAACCTGTGCCACCAACGGCAGGGGTTCGAGCCCATTCTGGATGCGCACGACGTTCTCCGCGGCAATCACGTCGTTCTGGGCCTTGATCGCGTCGTTCTGCCCTTTGAAGTAATCGAGCATGGCGCCGATGGCATCCCTGAAGTCGGCGCGCCGGATCAGGGGAGTGAAGATGTCGTCAACGGTGATGATCAGGAAGCGATCGTTGTAGAAGTCGGTTTCGGCGCCGACGAAGATCTTGCTACTGCCATCGGCGGCGACCCGGTTGTTGATGCTGCCAGCGAAGTAGTTGACCTGCCCGGCGATGGCATTGCCGTTATTGAAAGCGTCGAGGTACTGGCGGGCATCGTAGTTGCCACCGCATTCGGCGTAAACCGGATCGGCCAGAGCATGGCTCTGGCCCTCCAGCGCGCGGCCCGGGGCGACGATCAGCGCAGCCAGATTGGTCGCGACGACGTTGCCGTTGCTGTCCATGACGCTGATCTGGCCCTGCGTATCCCAATTCAGCATGTCGGTTTTTATGGCTTTCTGGAAGCGGCCTGAGACCACGTACCACAGGCACTGCCCCCGCTGATCGCGAAGGGGTGCCATACCAAGGGTGCGCCATGGAAACTTCCCGATCACCGAGGAATCCTTCCCGTTGCCGGCAAAGTTCGGCGAAACGAATCCCTCGGCCAGCACCCCTACCGGACTGAAGCCGAGATCGGGCAAGCGCAGATAGCTCGCATCGTTAACCGGCAAGCGACTGATCGCATCCCCGATCACGGCCTCGCGGGCCTGGCCAAGTGCCGCCGCACCGTTGCGCGCGTTGGCCAGCAGCAGCTGGTTTGCATTGAGCTGGCCAGCGAACAGATAGAGACCCCACAGCGTCAGCAGCACCAGCATGGCCATCAATGCGACGCCGGCCTGCTGCCGTCTGCGGCCAGCAGCAGTGACTCGGCGGCGCCAGCGATCCGCGCTGCGCGGCGGCTGGCCCGAGCATGGGGGCAGCCGCCCGGCGAGCAAGGACGGCGGCGCGCGCATTCCTACTTCGACCCCGCTGGCCGCGAATGGACCCGCAGCTGACCACCGTCGAGCAGGTCGATCGCTTCGCCGGTGTTGCGGTTGACGGACTGTCCGACACGCGCTCTTGCCGGTGGAGAATCGCTGGACTCGACCAGCACCTTGCCGGGGTCGCCGTGACGCGGGCTGACCGTCAAGCCATTCCACTGCTCATTTTCGTTCTGCGGACTGCCGTTCACCCACGCCGTACGCTTGCCGCTGCTGCGAACGACGACGCCGTCGATGGTCAGCGTCGGGTCCGCCGGAAGCGGCTGCTTGTCGAGAATATTCAGTTCGCGCTGGCGGTCAAGCTGCTGACGGCGCTCCGGGGTAAAGAACAGCCGGCCGACAGCTTCGTCTGCGGCGACGGCTGTCGGGCAGTTCACCAGTAGCAGGAGCCAGCTGCCCAGCGCCAAGGCAAGCCGCATGTCAGCTGGTGGCGAGACCCGGGTCATTGGTTTCCTCTACCCCTTCCTGCTGTCGTGCTGCGGCCTATTTCTTGCGCACATCGCGCAGTGTCAGCCAGTCGATTTCGCAATCGGCGAGCAAGTGTGCCCGGCCGCCACTGCGGTCATCGCCAGTGGCCGGTAGCCGTTCGACCTGGCAGCTCCTGACTCGGACCAGTGCCTTGGCCTGACGGCGCAGGTCGTCGATCAGGCGCAACAGGTCTTCTTCATGCAGCAGTTTCAGCTGGATCTTCATGGCGCTGACGAAGAAGCTGAAGTCGTCTCCCGGCTTGTCGAGCATGCGCTGTGGCGAGATCTCGTACTGCAGATCGATTAGGCGGTGCTTGTCGCGAATCTCCTTGAGCAGTTCCACCCAGTCCAGACGCTGCTCGTCGCCAATGATGCCACGCTCCGCCAGCTTGTTGAAGACAATCGACTTCTGCTTGACCTCGGTCTCCTCCTGGCGGACCTGCTTCAGCTTTCCATCGGCCTCCTGAAGCTGTGCCCGGACGAGCAGCCTGGCCTTTTGCGCATCCGCTTTGGCCTGGTTTGCGAAATACACCGCAGCGAGCCCGACGGCGACCGCCAGCACCACCAGGAGAATGCCGGGCTGCAGCTTGCGCCAATCGGCGCGCCCGAGTTTCATGATTCGATGGCCCGGCGGATCTGCACCTTGAAAGCCCGCGGCAGTCGCTCGTCGGCAGGAGAATCGCCGCCCTTGAGCGACTTGCCCGACTGAATATCAAAGGGCTGCTGCTGCACCTCGACTTCCAGTTTCGGGTTCCTCTTCAGGGCGTCGATCAGGCGGTTGAAAACGGCCAGCACTTGCCGCGGGTTGCTGTCCGCGCCAAGCCGCAGGGTGCCGCGCACGACAGCCGTCTCGCTACCGACCGGCAGCGGCCTGCTGCCCGGAGCGCTCGTCGTCGCGGACTGCTGTGGCGACGGGTCCTCACTCACTTTCCACTCGATGCCGTCGATCTCGACCGCTGGCACGCCCTCGAGAGCGCGGCTGATTTCGCGGTACAGGGAGTCAGGCGTGGCGCCGCTCCGTTCCAGATCGAGGTAACGGTCGATGACCCGACGCAATGCCTCGTTGGTGGTCGGGATCGGCGGGAAGGTCTTGACGATGTCCGCGTAGCGCTGGCGAGCCAGCGACGTTTCCGCGCCCAGGAGATCGACTTCCTGGCTGAACCTGCGGGCGTCGACGAGCAGTTTGCCGGCCAGCAACAGGCAGCCCGCCAGTACCACCGCCGCGCTTCCACGGAAGACCGCGCGCAGCAGCCAGAGATGGTAATCGTGGCGCAGTTCATCGTTGGCAAACTGGGCACGTGGCGGATCCGTGGCCAGCAGATGCAGGAACAGCGGCTCGCAATGGGTATTCTCGGGAAGCGCCTTGAGACCGCACCGGCGCGCGCCATCCTCGATATCGAGGATGGTGAACGACAAGGTGTCGCGATCGACACAACTGTTCTCGATTGCTTTCCTGGCGCTGGCGTGGGCCAGCAGGTAGGCGACGATTGGCTGCTGGCGACCGACCAGACGCTGGCTGACCAGATACTGTTGCAGCTTGGCCGCCTCGCTGGAAAAGGTCTGCGCGATCCCGCCGATGCTGCTGTTGTGCAGGGGTGTCAGACGGCTGAAATGCAGTTCCCCGTTTTCCAGGTAGCTCTGACGGACGCTCTGGTCCTGAATACTCAGCAGCAGGCAGGGACCCTGAGGGACGCCGAGCTTTCTCAGCAGCAAAGGCCCGAGCAAGGGCAACGAGTAGATGCCGACCAGGGCCACCTCGGCACGGGCCATGGTCTCCAGCCAGGGGGCAAAAAACTGGTGGTTGGTGAGCGCGGCGAGCATGATGCGTTCATCCTTGCGCCGTGATTTCTGGTGCCCGAGCGACAGGGAGGTGCTCAGCCGGGCACTGAAGAAGAGTTGCCCGATCTTGCGCGCGATAATTGCCTTGCGATCCTCGCCGCGCAGGAAGGGTATCGTCTCGATGTGGAAGCCTTCTTCCGAGACGTTGACCAGGATCGAGAACAGGCTCTTCGCGTGCTGCGCGAGATACCTGGCGAACGGCAATTGCCCTGCTTCGCCGGCATCGAACGATCCCTCCCCGGTGAGCGCACCGGCTTGCCAATGGAAGGCCAGCAACTGATGGCCGCTAAGGTACAGGAGACGGCGGGCGTGCATCGCCCTAGGCCTTGATCTTGCTGATCACGTCGTACACCGGCCCAAGTACCGAGAGCATGATCCAGCCGAGCAGAGCGCCCATCACAACGGTGAGCATCGGTTCGATCAGCTGCTGCATTTTTTCCACCGATTCCTTGACGTCGCGGTTATAGAAGTAGCTGACATTGATCAATGCATCATCAAGCGCTCCGGTATTTTCGCCTACGCGCAGCATGCGGATCACCAGCGGTGGGAAAAAGCCGGTACTGTGAAACGCCGCCGTGACATTCTGTCCCTCGCCGATCAGCTGTTCGACACGCTCCAGACCGCGGCGAATGACCAGGTTGCCGACGACGTCCTGGGTCGTTCGGATCGATTCGAGAATCGGTATTCCCGAAGCGTAGAGCAGGGCGAAGGTGTTGGCAAAACGCGACAAAACGATCTTCCGCACGATGCTGCCGAGAATCGGCAGTCGCAGCTTGATCCCGTCGAAGCGGAAACGTGCCAGTGGATTGCTGTTCAGCAGCAGCTTCACGCCGATGACGGCCAGCGCCGGCAGCAGCAGAAAGAGATACCAGTAGGCTACCATCAGGTCCGAGATGAAGAACAGGATCAGGGTCTGCGTCGGCAGCACCTGCCCCATGTTCTTGACGAACATCTTGAGCTGCGGAACCATGTAGATCATCAGGAAGAAGGTTGCCGCGAGGACGATCGTGCCGACGAATGCCGGGTAAGCGAGCATCTTCTTGGTTTGCGAAGCCAGTTCGTCTTCCCACTTCAGCGACTCGTTCAGGCTCTGCAGGACTTCCGGCAGCCGGCCGGTTGCTTCGCCAGCACGAATCAGGCTGACGAAGACGGCGTTGAAAACGCGGCGGTGACCGCCCATGGCCTGCGACAGCGTCTGGCCGCCCTCGATCGATTCAACCAGGCTGGCGACCACCTCGCGAAAACGGGGATGCTCGAGACTGTCGCGCAGGTCGGTCAAACCTTCAATGACCGGCACGCCGGCACGCACCAGTTGCTGCAGATGGAAGCAGAAATGGATCATCTCCCGGCGCGGAACACCGCCGCTGGCGAACAGGCTGCTGCGGTTGCTCACCGGTTCGCCGCTGACCAGGTCGAGCTCCATGCGCCGCAGGCGCATCTCGAGGTCGACCAGGTTGAGCGCGTCAATCTTGCCGAGAGCCATTCGGCCATCCGGGTTGACCGCCTTGTACGTGTAAAGCGGCACCGGCCCTACATCCGGTCGGTCAGGTCCACCACCCGGCCAACTTCCTCGAGCGCGGTGGAACCGTCGAGAACGCGCCGCAGCCCGTCGTCGGCCAGGGTGGCAAAGCCTTGCCGGCTGGCCAGAGTGCGCATTTCGCGAACGGTGCTGCGGCGGGCGATCAGTTCGTCCATGTCGCCGTTGATGCGCAGCAACTCCATGATCGCCAGGCGCCCTCGGTAGCCCTGGAATTCGCAGCGCTCGCAGCCGCCAGGACGGTAGATGACCGGCCGCGGACCATCGATCAGGTTGCCCAGCAGGCGCGCCTCGTGCGCTTCGGCTTGGTAGGGGATCTTGCAGTGCAGGCACAGCCGCCGCACCAGGCGCTGCGCGATGATGCCGATGATGTTGCCGGCCATGATGTCCGGCAGCACGCCGATGTCGAGCAGGCGCGGGATGGCGCCGATCGCCGAATTGGTATGCAGTGTCGAATACACCTGGTGGCCGGTCATCGCCGCCCGCAGCGCCATCTCGGCGGTGTCCGCGTCACGCACTTCGCCGACCAGAATGATGTCCGGATCCTGGCGCATCATCGAGCGGATACCGTTGGCGAAATCGAGTTTCACCGACTCCGCAGCCGAGGTCTGCCGAACCAGGGTCATCGGGTATTCGACCGGGTCTTCGAGCGTCATGATGTTTACGCTCTCGGAGTTGATGTGGTTGAGCACCGAGTAGAGCGTTGTCGTCTTGCCGCTGCCGGTCGGCCCGGTGACGAAGACAATGCCTTCCGGACGGGCGATCATCAGCTTGAGCTGGTCAAGCTGCTTTTCGGCGAGCCCCAGCCCTTCCAGCGGAACGATCCCCTTCTGCCGGTCGAGGATGCGCAGAACGATGTTCTCCCCGTGAATCGTCGGTTGCGCCGAAACCCGGAAATCGATCTGCCGGCCACGCATGTTGAGCGAGATCCGGCCGTCCTGGGGGGCGCGGGTCTCGGCGATGTTCATCCCCGAAAGCACCTTGATCCGCACCGCCATCGCCGGCCAGTAGGTCTTGTGCAGCGAGCGAATCTGCCGCAGCATGCCGTCGATGCGGTAGCGGATGCGTAGAAAGCTCGCTTCCGGCTCGAAGTGGATGTCGGACGAATCGCGCTTGACCGCATCGGTCAGCACCGAGTCGATCAGACGGACCACCGGCTGGCTGTACTCGTCGGCCGACGATTGCAGGCCACGAAAGTCGATCTCGCCGGTTTCGATTTCGTGCAGGATGCCGTCGATCGACAGTTCATGGCCGTAGTACTGGTCGATGGCGCGATCGATCTCGGTCTCGCCGGCGAGCAGGGTGTCGATCTCGATCTCGTCGCCGGCGAGATCGCGGATCCGGTCCAGCGCAACGATATCGTTGATGTCGGCGATGGCCACCGTCAAGCGCCGGTTCTCGGCGTCGTAGTCGAGCGGCAGCAGGTGGTGGCGCTTGGCGAGATCGCGTGGGACGTATTTCAGCGATGCTGGGTCGATGATCGCCTTCGACAGGTCGACGCTCTGTTTGCCCAGGCTTTCGGACAGCGCGTCGCGCAAGGTCGCCTCGGAGACGAAACCCAGCAGGACCAGCAGCTTGCCGATCGGGCGATTGGCCTTCATCTGCTCGAGCAGGGCGATCCGCAGCTGATCTTCGCTGAGGATGCCCTTGCCGATCAGGATCTGACCAAGGGGCCGCGAATGGGTATGGGCGACTGGCGCGTTCATCGTCGGATTGGCCGGCAAGTCAGCTGCGGCGGTCGCTGCCCGTCGCCGGAATCAGGGTTGCAGTTCAAGGATGCGTTTTGCTGCCGCATCGTGGTTGAAGGCACTGGGCCAGGTGGCCGCGGCGCTCAAGGCCATCCGGTAGTACTGTGCGGCCAGCTTCTTCTGGCGAAGATGGTCGAGGCTGACCGCGACGTTGTAAATATAGTCGGCGTTGCCCGGCTCCAGAGCGTAGGCCTGAAAATAGGCTTGCTGCGCGTCACTCCAGCGTGCCTGCCGGACATACTGGTTGCCGAGCGCAAAATAGAGCGCGGGCGACTCGGGCTGGCTGGCCAGCAAGGTCTTCAGGCGGCTCTCCGACTGCCCCGCGTCGCTCGCTCCACGCAGGTTGATCAGTGCCGCCTGGGCGGTGACGTCGGTCGGGTCGGATTCGAGTACTTGCAGATAGAAAGCCTGCGCCCGCTCGCTTTGCCCCTGACGAGCAGCGATCGCTGCCACCCCGAGCAGCGCGTCGGCATTCCGCGGATCGCCGCGCAGCACCTGCTCGTAGCCACGCAGGGCGTCGTCCAGCCGGTCCGCCTGCCAGGCCTGGTAGGCCCGGTCGAGCGCCTGCACCTGTTGCTGCCGGCGGTTGCTGCGCTGAAAAACCTCCGGCTCGGCGGTGCGTGGGCGAGCGGCCTCGCTGCTCACGCGCGGGGCGCGCGACGACGACTCTGCCGTCCTGCCTGGCGGCGGCAAGGACGGTGGCTCGGCCGGCATCGCGGGGGGCGCGACGACTGCTTCTGCGGTCGGCGTGATCGCTGCCGGGGTCGCGCTGGCCGGCAGCACCGGCGGCCCCGGTGGCCGCCCGGTCGTCGTCGGCGCCATCAGGACCGCGCCACTGATGGACTGCAGCTGCCACCAGAAATAGCCGCTGATCCCTGCTGCCGCCACGCCGACCAATCCCAGGAACAGCCATAGGGACGTACGAGAGCGTGGCAGCTGCTTGACGGCAAAGATGTTTCGCGCCGCGTTGCGTTCGGCAGACTGACGAGGATCGGCGTCGGTCGGCTGCGCTTCCGGCGATGGCGTGCGCCTTCTCGGCGGCGCGCTGGTGGCCGCAGCAGCCAGGTCCGCATCGACTCCAGCGAGTTCCTCGGCCAGCGACGGGAGCGTCTGACCAGCCGCAGGCGGCGGGCTTTCCAGCGGGTCAAGGCGCAACTCGCCTGGCGAAGCGGCCGTTGCCGGTCGAGCGCCGGCACTGGCCAGGCGCTTGGCTTCCTCGGCACGCCGCAGAGCGTCCATCAGCAGACTCACTGCAGCCTCTCCGGATTCCGGTCGGGAAGCGAAAACGGTCGATAGACCTGCTCGCTCTTGAAGAAATCCTTGCCGGGCAAAGTCTCCTTGAAGCTGCTGAAATCACCGTCGATGGACGCGTCCCGGATCACCGTCGGACGGATCAGCACGACCAGTTCCGACTTCGCCGACGAGTTGGCGCGATTGTTGAAAACTTCGCCGAAGAAGGGGATGTCCCCCAGGCCCGGCAGGCGCCCGGTCCGGTTGTCTAGGCGGTCTTCCATCAAACCGCCGAGCACCGCGATGTCGCCGCTTTGAACACGCAGCATGGACTCGATCTCGCGCATCCGAATCTGCGGCACGAGGTTCTTGATGTTGTTTGCGGCAAGGCTCGGATTGGGATCCTGCTTCAGCTCGGCGATACTGGAAATCGACGGGCGAACGTTCAGGGTAACCTCGCCGTTGTCGCTGATCTGCGGCGTCAGACTCATGAAGAAGCCGATCGAAACCGACTGCGGCGTGGTCGTCGTGGTCACCGTGGCGTTGGTATTGGTGTTGCCGGGGACGACTTCCTGCTTGACATTGAAGTAGACGAAATCCTCCGAAACCTTGAGCGTCGCCGTCTGGTTGTTGAGCACCGACAGTTTCGGACTGGAGAGCACCTTGACGGTGCCGAAGGCGCGCAACAGATCGACAGTTGCCAGCAGATTCAGCGGGTTGAGGTCGCGATACTTGATGATGTACGGCGTCACCGCGCTCGGAACGTTGGTGGTCAGCGCCGGCTTGGTGATGCTGTACTCGCTGCCGCTGGTCAGACGACTCCACTCGATGCCTTGCTGGTAGCCATCGCTCAGCGCGACTTCGATGATCGTCGCCTCGATCAGCACCTGCCGCCGGGCGCTGCTCATGACCCGATCAAGAAACTCCTGGACTTTTTCGTGCTGTCTGGCGGTGGCCCGGACGTTGATCACGCCGGCTTCCGGGTTGGCAATCACTGACGCCGCTTCGCGGAAGGTCATCCGCTTCACTACCGTCGCGCCGGTGTTCTGCAAGGTGGCCGGATTCGGACTGCCGGCCAGCGTCTGCGCCAGTTGGGTCACCCGCGCCGCCGCTCCTGCGGCCTGTCCACCTGGGGCGCCGGTGCCGGTGGTACTCTGCGACGCAGTTTGCTCGGTCACCGTTTCGGTGGAGCCTTCGGGAAAGATCTTGTCGGTTTCGTACAGCAGTTCCTTGAGGTTCTTCTCGAGCGACTCCCAGAAACGATTCCGGGACCTGTTATCGATCTGGATGCGCGAGGTATTGCCGGTGCCGATCGCCCCACCACTGCCGGTTGCCAGGGCACTGGTCGAAATCTGCGTATTGGTCGAGATCGTACCCGTCACATCGCGGGCAATATTCACGTAGTCGACCTTGTAGTTCTTGAGGTAAGGCGTGTCGGGCATGACCGCGAGGTTGGGCCCCTCGAGTTCGAAGCGCATATCGACCTGCTTGGCAATGCGGGTGAG
>DPSD01000594.1 GCA_003538495.1 Accumulibacter sp. | reverse complement strand
TCGAACCGAGAGGAGAGCAGAGGTGGCCAAGATGAACCGAATTCAGTTTCAGCCTGATCAGCGTGCTGAAAGAGGATAATTGACGAAGCTATCCGTGCTCGGGCCGCGGTCCTCCCGTATCGACTCGGCTCCCCCGGGCACAAGACTCACGGCCATGAATCGGACAGCAAATGAGTCGTGTATGACGTTCGATGCATCGCAGGAGTCAGCGCAATTCGCTTGAGGGGATTTATGGCAACGCCCCAGGTAGCACCCGACGCCTCGCCCGCCTGGCACGCTTTGCCGGTCGCCGAGACCCTGCTCGCCCTGTCGGTGGTTGCCGCAGCCGGCCTGAGCCAGCAAGACGCCGCCGAGCGTCTCGAAAAATACGGGGCCAATCGCCTGCCGCCGCGGAAGCGACGCGGAACCTGGCTGCGCTTTGCCCTACAGTTCCACAACCCCCTGATCTACGTGCTGCTGGTCGCCGGCATGGTCACCTTCGCGCTCGAAGACTATGTCGACGCCGGAGTGATCGTCGGCGTCGTACTCGTCAACGCCGCCATCGGTTTCATTCAGGAAGGCAAGGCGGAAAAAGCACTGGAGGCAGTGAGCGCGATGCTCGCCAGCCGCGCCACGGTCATGCGCGAGGGCGAACGGCACGAGATCGATGCAGCGCTGTTGGTGCCGGGCGATATCGTGCTGCTGGAATCGGGAGCCCGCGTGCCGGCTGACCTGCGGCTGCTGCGAGTAAAGAACCTGCGGGTCAACGAGGCAGCGCTCACCGGCGAGTCAGTGCCCGCTGACAAAGGCAGCGAACCGGTGGCCAGCAGCGCATCCATCGGGGATCGCTCCTGTCTGGCCTATTCCGGGACAGTGGTCAGCTTTGGCCAGGCGCGGGGCGTCGTCGTCGGTACCGGCCAGGCGACCGAGATCGGTCGCATCGGGCTGCTCGTCGGTGGCGTGCAGACGCTGGCCACGCCGCTCACCCGCCGACTCGATCAGTTCGCCCGTCAGATCACACTGTTCATCCTGGCCGTCGGACTGATCACTTTCCTGTACGGCCGTTTCGTTCACCAGATGACCACCCTGGAGGTGTTTCTCGCCGTGGTGGGTCTGTCGGTAGCGGCGATCCCCGAAGGCTTGCCGGCCATCGTCACCATCGTGCTAGCCATCGGCACCCGCGTCATGGCGGGCAAGAACGCCATCGTCCGCCGGCTACCGGCGGTCGAGACGCTCGGTTCGGTCACCGTCATCTGCTCGGACAAGACCGGCACGCTGACCAGGAACGAGATGACCGCCGTGCGCATTATGCTGCCCGCTGACACCCTTGAGGTGAGCGGCACCGGTTATGTACCGGAGGGCGGCTTCCACCGCCAAGGTATCGCCGTAGACGCTGCTTCGAACGAAGCGCTGCAGGGACTCGCCCGCTGCGCCTTGCTGTGCAACGACGCTCATCTAAAGCACGACGCGAAAGGTGGCTGGCAACTGGTTGGCGACCCGACCGAAGGTGCGCTGCTGACCCTCGCCCGCAAGGTCGGCCTGGACCCGCTGCAGACGATCGCGGCGACGCCACGAGTCGACGAAATACCATTCGAATCCGAACACCGCTTCATGGCCACCCTGCATCACGATCACGCCGGGCACGCCACCGTACTGCTCAAGGGTGCGCCGGAACGCGTGCTTGACCTGTGCGTGCAGGATTTCAATGGTCAAGCCCTCGACCGCACCGCCTGGGAAACGCGCATGCATTGTGCAGCCGGAGCCGGCCAGCGCGTCCTGGCGCTGGCACGCTGCGAAATGCCTGCCGGCACCACAGCACTATCGCTGACCGAAATCACACCGCGCTTCAGCTTGTTGGGCATGGTCGGTCTGATCGATCCACCGCGGGAGGAGGCAATTGCCGCCGTTGCCGCATGCCAGCGCGCGGGCCTGCGCGTAAAGATGATCACCGGCGACCACGCCGTTACCGCCGCCGCCATCGGCCGGCAACTGGGGCTGAACGCTGACCGGGCCTTGACCGGCGACATGGTTGGCGGACTTGACGACGAAGCCCTCCAGCGCCGCGCCCTCGAAACCGACGTCATCGCCCGCGCCAGCCCGGAGCACAAGCTGCGCCTGGTCAAGGCGCTGCAGGCTCACGGCGAACTGGTGGCGATGACCGGCGACGGCGTGAACGACGCACCGGCACTGAAAGCGGCCGACATCGGGGTGGCGATGGGCTACAAAGGGACCGACGCAGCACGTGAAGCGGCCGACCTGGTGCTCACCGACGACAATTTCGCGACCATTGCCAAGGCGGTGCGTGAGGGCCGTGTGGTCTTCGACAACGTCAAAAAGTCGCTGCTGTTCATCCTGCCGACCAATGGCGGCGAAGCGGGCGTGATCCTGCTGGCGGTCTTTTTCGGCCTGGCGCTGCCGGTGACTGCCGGCCAGATTCTGTGGGTAAACATGATCACCGCAGTGACCCTGGCACTGGCTCTGGCCTTCGAACCGGCCGAGCCGGGGGTCATGCTCCGACCGCCCAGGCGCCCCAGCGAAGCGCTGATCACCCGCGTGCTGGCGGCACGCATCGCTTATGTCAGCGCGCTGATGATCGCGGTCACCTTCAGCGTCTTCGAATGGGAACTGGCACGCGGTAGCAGCATCGAAACAGCGCGCACGGCAGCGGTTAACATGCTGGTCATTGGCGAACTGGTGTACCTGTTCAACGTGCGCCACTTTACGGCCTCGGCTTTCACGCGCGACATCGTTACCGGCAACCCGGTCGCGCTCTGGGTTAGCGTGATCCTGATCGTTTTTCAGCTACTGTTCACCTACGCGCCGCCGTTGCAGCAGGTCTTCCATACCGCCCCGCTTGATGCAGCGTCCTGGCTGGTCATTCTCGTTCTTGGCACGGGCAAGTTCCTCGCCGTGGAAGCGGAAAAAGCCATCCTGCGCTGTTTGCAGGTGCGGAGCATGTGAATGCGCATGGCCTCAACGCTGACTCTCCGTATCGCGCAGCCGATCCTTCCGGCGCGCGCCGGAAGCCCTCACCGAACCGGTGGCGTGGGACTGGTGAGCGACTCCGGTCGGCGACCGATCTGCCACAGCCCTATGCTCGCCACCAGGTGCCCGGTGGAGGGGTTTAGAGTTCACTGACCGACACACATCCTACGATGTACGAACCCTTCGCGGAACTCGCGCTGCTGCTGCTGATCGCCGCCGCCGTCGGCGCCCTGGCGGTGCGCCTGCGTCAGCCGGTGCTGATCGCTTACATCGTGGTCGGTATCGCGGTCGGTCCGGCGGGCCTGGAACTGGTTCAGGCACACGATCAGATCGACCTCCTGGCGCAAGTCGGTGTCGCCGTACTCCTTTTTCTGGTCGGGCTGAAGCTCGATCTGCCGCATGTACGCAACATCGGGCCGGTAGCGCTGGCCACCGGTCTGGGCCAGTTGGCCTTCACCATCTGCATCGGTTTCGTGCTGGTTCTGGCCATGGGCCGCGACTGGCTCACCGCACTCCATGTTGCAGTGGCGCTCACCTTCTCCAGTACCATCATCATCATTAAACTGCTTTCAGACAAACGAGAGCTCGATTCGCTGCACGGGCGTATCGCGGTCGGCTTCCTGATCGTCCAGGACATTGCTGTGGTCCTGGCGATGATGGCCATGAGCGCGCTGCGCACCGGCGGCGAGAGCGAAGCGAGCTGGCAGATGGTCGCCGGCTCGATCGGTGCGCGCATGCTGGCCGCCGCCGTCCTGCTGTATGTGCTGATGCGTTACCTGTTGCCGCCGCTCATCCAGCTCATGGCGCGCTCACAGGAACTGCTGCTGATTTTCGCCATCGCGTGGGGAACCGGGCTGGCCGCGCTCGGCGAGTGGGCAGGTTTCTCCAAGGAGGCCGGCGCGTTCCTGGCTGGCTTTTCGCTTGCCTCGACGCATTTCCGTGACGCCGTCGGCGCACGACTGACCGGCATTCGCGATTTCCTGTTGCTGTTCTTCTTCATCGATCTCGGCGCCAAGCTCGATTTCGCCACCTTCGGCGCCGAACTGTGGCCGGCCGCTGTGCTGTCGTTGTTCGTGCTTATCGGCAACCCGCTGATCGTCATGGCGATCATGGGCTACATGGGTTATCGCAAGCGGACCGGCTTCATGGCCGGCCTGACCGTTGCGCAGATCAGCGAGTTTTCGATCGTCTTCGTCGCCATGGGCATTTCGCTCGGCCATCTCGGCAACGATGCGCTGGGGCTGACGACACTGGTGGGAATCGTTACCATCGCCCTGTCGACCTACATGATCCTCTATTCGCAAGCGCTCTTTGAACGCCTCGGTCCCTGGCTTGGCATCTTCGAACGTCGCCGACCGTACCGTGAACTCGCCGTCGAGCGCCAAAGGAGGCCGGAGGCGCCGCCGCAGGTGCTGGTCTTCGGCCTGGGGCGCTACGGTGAGCACCTACTGGCACGACTCAAGCAGAACGGGGTTCTGGCGATGGGCGTCGACTTCGACCCGGAAGCGGTGCGGCGGCTTCGCCATCAAGGCTTTGCCGTACGTTTCGGCGATGGCGAAGACCCTGCCTTCCTCGAGACGCTACCGCTGGCCACCGCCGAATGGGTGGTTACCACACTGCCCACCCTGGAGGCCAACCGCAGGCTGCTGCACGCCCTCAAGGAGTTGCGCCCGGCCGGTCGCGTTGCCGGCGTCGTGCGCGATGAAATGCACGCGCGCGCACTGCGCCTTGCCGGTGTAAACAAAGTCATCAATCCCTTCCTGGATGCCGCCGACCATGCTGCCCAGACGATCATCGAAGCACTCTGCCACTCGGAGGACACCTCATGAACACCCTGCAAACCCTGCTTGTCGCCACCGATCTCTCGGCACCGTCGCGCCATGCTGCGCAGCGCGCGGCGATGCTCGCCCGACAAGCCGGAGCCCGGCTTGAACTGGTGCATGTTCTGGAGAGACGAGCGCTCGACGAACTGCGCCGCTTGTTCGACGACGACGGCGAGGCCGCTCAGGGACGCGTGCGCGAGCAGGCGCGCGAGGCTCTGTCGCTACTGGCCAGCGAAGTCGGAGAACCGCTCGGCGTCAGTGCTGGTCAGCATCTGCTTGAAGGCGCCGTGCTCGAGAGCATCGGAATGCAAGCGGAGTTGCTCGACGCAGCGCTGTTGATCGTCGGCGCTCGCGGCGCCAGTTGTATGCGCGCCTGGCTACTCGGGGCAACCGCCGAGCGCTTGTTGCGCCTTACGCGGCGTCCAATTCTGCTGGTCAGGCAGGCGCCCCGCGAGCCGTACCATAGAGTCATTGTGGCGGTGGATTTCTCACCGTGGTCGACGCGGGCCATCCGCCTGGCGCAGGCAGTCGCCCCGCGTGCGAGACTGATTCTCCTGCATGCCTACGACGTCCCTTTCGAAGGCAAGATGCGCATTTCCGGTGTCGATGCCGACATGATCAAGCGCTACGCGGCCAAGGTGCATCGCGAAGCGCTCCTGCGTTTGCGGCAGAGCGCACGCGAAGCCGGGATACCCGCCGCCAGTTGGCAGCCGCTGGTTATCCACGGTGACGCAGCGGCGGCGGTCCTCCAGCATCAGGAAGAAGAGGGTTCCGATCTGATCGTTCTCGGCAAACACGGTGTCGGCATGGTCGAGGAACTCTTACTCGGCAGCGTCACAAAGCATGTCCTGGCCGAGGCACGTTGCGACACGCTTGTTGCGGCTCGCTGAGCATTCAATTCCTGATAGGCTTCGATATCGACCGCCAAGGGGAATCGGGTGCCGATTGAAATGCACGCGTATCGCTCCTTCCGGAGGGTGTACTTGCGTGCAATGCGTGACGGGATCCACAAGTTGAAGGCACCTGCACCACGGTCGGGTCGCGGCATCACCATGCACCCGGGCATCTGAGCCGAATGAGCTCCGGCGAATCGCCACGACTGTGATTACGTCGCCAGCAAAGCCGCCGCCAGGGCGCCAAGCGCAAGAAGCCACAAGGCCCCGGCTAGAGGCCAGCTGCGCAGGGTTTCTTCCAGGCGGCGGATTCGGGACACGGCCACCAGCGCGGTGGCAAGAGCGGTTTTCGATTGTCGGCGAGGCGCTGCGGGTACCCGGGGCAGGGTCGCCGCCTGTTCCAGCCACACCAGCACATCTCCCGGAGGGATCGCCGGGCCGCGCCAGTCGGCCCGCCAAGCCGTATAGGCCACGAGCGCGGCCACAGCGGCTGGCCAGACAGTCGACTGCAGCCCCTGCGAGGAAAAAACAGCCGCCACGGTGCCCGCATCGGCGTGCATCCAGGTCAGCACGAGCATTGCCGCGAGCAGTGCCAGCCACGGTAGCAAGAGCTTGACGCGGTCATCACCGCGATCGCTGCTATCACCTTGATCGCGCTGGCTACCGTACGGCGTCTTTAGCAGGAAGCGGGCCATCAGCAGACCGGTGCCCACGGCTGCCAGGGGCAATGCCGAGGCCAGCAGTTCGGGCCAGAAGCTGGGCAGGCCGGAGAGCGCGGTCTTCAATTCGCTCTTGGCGAGCGCCCCGCTGGTGAACGGCGCGCCGGCCAGGGCCAGAGCGGGCAAGAGGAGCCCGGCGATCAGCCAGCCCTGGCGGCTGTAGCGCTGCGCCACTCCCAGCCCCAGGAACAAGGCGCCCTTGGCCAGGCCGTGCTGCAGGGCATAGAGACCGACCGCCGGGAGCAACGCAGGCCAGGCCTCTGGTAGCAGCAGACCAGCACCGACGGCGAGCGTCATGAAGCCCATCTGACTGATGCTGGAGTAGGCCAGCAGTGTCTTTGGCTGTCGCTGTAGCAGCCCGATCGCCACGCCGAAGAAGGTCGCGAACAGGCCCAGGCTGAGCATCAGCGTTCCCAGCGCCGGCACGGCCACTTCACCGAGCGGCAGGAAACGCAGCCAGCCGAGCAGCCCGGCCTTGATCATTGCGCCGGAGAGCACGGCGCTGGCTGGCGTTGGCGCCACCGGGTGGGCCAGCGGCAGCCACATGTGCAAGCAGGGTACGCCGGCTTTTACGCCGAAGCCGACGAACAACAGCGCGTAGGCAAGCAGGGGTGCATCCGCTGCCGCCGAGAGGGTCATCTCCGGGAGGAGGTGCGTTTGCGCACTAGCTGCCAGCAGGAGCAGGCCAGCGATCAGCGCTGCTTCCCCCAGCACGGCCATGATGAGATAGATCCGCCCGGCCCGCTGCGCTTCGGCATGGCGCTCGTGTACCACCAGGCCATAGGCGGCGAAGGTCATCAGCGCAAAGGCGAAATAGAAACTGGCCGCGTCCTGGGCCAGGCATACCCCCAGATTGCCGCTCAGGCCGACCAGGAAGAAGGCCGTGAAAACGTGTCGGCGCGGGTCGCTGGCCAGATAGCCACGGGCGTAGAAGCCGGCCGCCAGCCACAACATGGCGGAAAACAAGAGAAACAAGCGCCCGGTGTCATCGATCGCGAAACGGCTGCCCAGCAGCAGCCAGGGCAGTTCCACCAGGGAAGCGTCAGGCGTCGCGATGGCCAACAGCAAACCGGGGAAGGCCGCCCAAGGCGCCCACCTCAGTCCCATCTGACGGGTCGCCGGCAGCAGTACCATGCTGGCCAGCAACAGCGGCAGGAGGAGGGTGGGCGGCAGTGCGATGGTCAGGTTCAGGGTAGCCAAAGCAGATATTCACGGGTGGCGATCAGCTTGGCCCAGGTCAGAGGCGAAAGCGCGCTGCCGGCCAACAGGCCCATCAGCACGGTGGCTGCGGCGGTGACGAGTGGTGGAATGAGCAGCAGTCCGGCGGTCTCGAGTCCATTTCGCATTGGTATGTGCTCGTCTGGCCAGTCTGTTGCCTGCGGCCGGAACCAGGCACGTTGCAGAACCGGCAAAAAGTAGGCCGCATTGAGCAGGCTTGATGCCAGCAGCACCGCCAGCACCCAGGGCATGTGCGCCTCCAGTGCGCCGAGACCCAGATACCATTTGCTGATGAAGCCAGCGAGGGGCGGCAGGCCGATCAGGCCGAAGGCGCCAATGGTGAAGGCGACGGTGGTCCAGGGCATGCGCCGCCCGACACCATCCATTTCGCTGATCTTGTGGATGCCGAGCGTCTCGGCATAGTTGCCTGCGCAGAAGAACAAGGTGATCTTCATGATTCCCTGATGCACTAGGTGGAGAACGCCGCCGACGGTTCCAACCGGTCCGAATAGGGCCGCTCCGAGGGCGATGTAGGACACCTGGCTGACCGTGGAAAAAGCCAGGCGCCGCTTGAGATCGTCCTGAAAAAGCGCGCGCAGCGACCCCCAGATGATGGTGATCGAGGCGGCGACTGCCAGCGGTAGCAGCAGCGATAGCGATTGCGCGAACTCGACGCCATAAATTTCGTACACCACCCGCAGGATGCCGAAGGCGCCCGCTTTTACCACGGCGACGGCGTGCAGCAGCGCCGACACCGGCGCCGGCGCAACCATCGCCTGGGGAAGCCAGCCATGTAGGGGAACCAGGGCCGCCTTGACCCCCAGACCGGCGATGAGCAAAAGGAAGATGAGCCGCAATTGGCCGGCATGTTCCGGACCGAGAGCAGCCAGCACGCCGCCCTGGGTGAACTCCACCTGTCCGGCCAGACCGTACAGCCAGAGCATGCCGATCAGCAGCAGCGCGCCACCGCCAAGCGTGTAAGTGAGGTATACATGCCCCGCGCGCATCGACTGCTCGCTACCGCGATGGACTACCAGCGGATAGGTGACCAGGGTCAGGAGTTCGTAGAAAACGAAGAAGCTGAACAGGTTCCCCGCCATCGCCACCCCGGCGGTGGCAGTGACGCAGAGGCTGAAGAAGCCGAAGAAACGGCTGCGCCGCGGCGAGCCTTCCAGGTAGCCAATGGCGTAGAGCGTGGTCAGGAACCAGAGCGCCGCCGACAGGGTGATGAAGAACATGGCCAGCGCATCGGCCACCAAGAGCAGATCCAGATTGGGCAAGATGGAATGACGAAAGGCGAATTCCTCGCCGTGCAATACGCCGCGCAGCATATAAGCAACAAGGATCAGCTTCAGGCTGGCACCGACCAGGTTGACCATGCTGCGCAGGCGGTGCCGTTCTTCGGCTACGAAGAAAACGATCAGCCCCGAGAGCAGCGAGCTGGCGAGTACCAGCAAGGGGAGGGTTGCGTGCAGACTCATGCCGCGTCCAGCAGGTGCAACAGCTCGCTGGCGGTCAATCCAAGCAACAGGCTGGCCAGCGCGAGCAGGAAAACCGGCCATTCCAGCATTCGCGGCAAGACCTTGAAATCGGTTGCAGCGTCTACCGGCAGAAAGGCCTGGCGCAGCACCTTGAAGACGTAGGCCGCCGATAGCAGGCCGCCCGCCACCATCACCACGATCCACCACCATTGTCCGCTCGCCAGCGCCGCGCCCAGCAATAGCCATTTCGCCGCAAAGCCACCCGACGGCGGCAGGCCCATAATGGTCACACTGGCGAGCGCGAAGCTGAACAGGGTGAGTGGCAGGCGCGTCGCAACGCCGGCGATGCCGGCGATCTCATTGCGCCCGGTGGCCGTGATCATCGCCCCGGCCGCGGCGAACATCGCCGCCTTCGCCAGCCCGTGCGCGACCACTTGCAGCACACCGCCTTGCCAGGCGCTCGCGGTCACCTCCGCCGTGGTCCCCGTGGTCAGCGGCAGGAGCAGGAACAGATAGCCCACCTGGGCCACGGTGGAGTAGGCGACCAGCATTTTCAGCTGCGTCTGCCGCAGCGCCAGGAGAGAACCCCAAAGGACCGCGCCGGCACCCAGACCACCCACCAGCTGCGCCGCCAGGACGCTGGTGATCGGCGCAAATAGGTCGAACCACAGGCGCAGAATGAGGTAGAACGAGGCCTTGATCACCAGTGCGGAGAGCAGCGCCGACACCGGTGCCGGCGCCCCGCCGTGCGCCGGCGGCAGCCAGAAATGGAAGGGGAAGAGCGCCGTCTTGAGCATCAGACCGAGCAGCATCAGCGCCGCCGCCAGCGACACCGCAAGCGGTGCGTCGGCACCGACCAGGGAGGCCAGTGCGGGCAGCGACACACTGCCATATACGCCATAGAGAAGCGCGACCCCCAGGAGATAGGCAGCGGAGCCGAGCAGGGTGGCCAGCAGGTAGCGCATCGCTGCCGAGACAGGCCCCGCGCCGCCGGGCAGCGCAACCAGCCCCACCGCCGCCAGGCTGAGCAACTCCAGGGTGACGTAGATATTGAACACGTCGGCAGACAGGAAGAGCGCGTTCATGGCCGCCAGTAGATAGCCGGTAAGTGGCCAGAAGTAGCGCTGTGAGCCGGCATGGCCGGCAAAGTAGCAGCGCGCATAGAAAGCGAGCGGCAAGGCCACCCCCTGGGTGAGCACGAGCATCACCATGCTCAGTCCATCGACCGCAAGATCGATGCCCAGCGGCGCGCCCCAGCCGCCGACGGCGAGCACCCGTTCTCCGCCAGTGACGATCTGCTGCGCCAGTGTCGCGGCCAGGGCGACTTGCAGTGCCAGCCCCGCCACCGCCAGCCGGCCACCACGCTCTGGTCCTTGTACGAAGGCCAGCGTCGCCCAGGTCAGCGGCAGGAGAATCAGCCAGGGAAGGGGGTCAAACATCCAGCCGGTCTCTGACGATCTCTTCTTCCGGCAGTCGCATTTCGCCGTTCAAATCGAGCAGCCGACGTGCCAGGGCCAAAGCCAAAGCGGTGGCGGCGAGGGCGACGACAATGCCGGTCAGCACCATCGCCTGCGGCACCGGGTCGGGTACGCCGGAGCGCTGACCAAAGCCCACCAGCACCAGGAAAACACCGCTGCCCATGACGTTGAAGGCGAGGATCTTGCGCAGGAGATGCGCCTGCAGGATCAGAGCGGCTACTCCGATGACGAACAGCGCGACGCCGGCAAGGGCGTAGAGCAGGGCGGCGCTCATTGTTGAACGCTCGTGTCGGTCAGCGCGAGGTATAGCCCGGCCAGTACGAGCGCAAGCGAAACCGTCAGGCCGGCTTCGATCAGCAGGATCAGAGCGCCGGCCCAGGCGGGCGGATACTGCAGCAGAGTGCCTTGCAGCATGACCGCCGCGGCGACGGCGATAAAGACCAGCAAGCCGAACGCGAGCCCGACGCGCAAGGCGCGTCCGGGCGATGTCCAAGGTGGCAGCAGGCCTGCCAGGTGCAGCAGCACTCCCGCGCCGGCCAGTACCGCGCCGGCCTGGAAGGCGCCGCCTGGCCGGTATGCTCCCGCCCACAGCACGTAGCCTGCGACCAGCACCATGAGTGGTACCAACAGTCGGGCCACGGTTTGCAGCATCGGATTCATCCGATTCGCAGACGCCGGACATCGTTCTACGCTGGAAGTCGCTTGCGGCAGAGCCAGGATAGCCAACAACGCGAGCAGTAACACGGCGATCTCGAGCAAGGTATCGTAGCCACGAAAGTTGAGCAGTACGGCGGTTACCGGGTGCGCTACGCCACTCACCGCGAGCTGCGCCTTGACCTCTACCGGCAGCTTTACGGCAGTCGCCGGCAGATCCAGCATCGACCAGCCAAGCGCCAGGCCGAGGACGCCGGCCAGGACAAAGACACTGGCCACCAACAGGGTCTTCATGGCGATCGCTCGCGCCGTTTCTGATGCAGATGGCCGAGGGCGTCGAGCAGCAGCGCACCGGTCAAGGCGGCGCCGATGGCCGCCTCGGCGAGCGCGATGTCGGGGGCGTTCAGCCGCGCCCAGGCCAGTGCCATGAGCAGGCCGAAGACGATGAACAGCACGACGGCGCGAAACAGGTCCGGCGTGCTCAGCGCGTGCACGGCACTCACGAGCAGGGCAGTCACCAGCAGCAGATCGAAGATCATCGCTCGCCTTCCTCTGACTTCCAGGGCACGATTCCCTTGGCCAAGGCGCGGCGCGCAATCAGGTAGCTCAGGGTGGCGCTGGCGGCCAGGGCCAGCAGCCAGACCAGGATCAGCTTCAATCCGGCGGCGACACCGGGAGCCTGCAGTAGCAAGCCAAACACCGTGAAACCAAGGCCCAGATTGTCCGCCTTGGCCAAGGCATGCAGCCGGGTATACACGTCGGGAAAGCGCAGCAGACCGATCGTGCCGGCGAGGAAGAAGGCAGCGCCGATGATCAGGAGCAGCGCGCTCGCCAGCTCAAGAATGTCCATCCTGCCCTTCCCGCCAGATCCGGTGAGCAAAGGCGGCGCCGGTGATCAGCGCCAGGAGGGCCAGCAGCAGGGCGGCGTCGACCAGCGCCGCTTCGCCTCCGGCAAAGGCCAGCAGCAACAGAATTGCGACACCGACGGTGCCGAAGAGCAACGCAGCCAGCAGGCGGTCGGCGGGCGTTGGGCCGCGTGCGACGCGCCATAATGCCGCCAGCAGATTGACGAGCAGGAATCCGGCCAGAATCAGGCAAAGCTCGGTCATGCGGCCTGCATGGACAAACTCAGCAGGCGGGCGATGCGCGTTTCGACCGCGCGCACTGCCGATTCCGCCGGGAAGCGTTGGTCGAGCACGTGCATGCGCAAATGCCCGCCCTCCAGGCCTGCGCTGAGCGTGCCGGGCAGCAGGTTCAAGGTGGCGGCCAGCAAGATCCGCGCGCCGCCCTCGGGAAGGCGCAGTGGAATATCGAGCACGGCCGGGCGCAGATCAGGGCGGGGGCGCAGTGCCATGCGCGCTACCTGGACGCCGCCGCTGAAGGATTGCAGCAAAAAAAACCCGAGAAAGCTTGCCGCTCCGAGCAGGGAGAGCCGCGACGGGGCAGGCGGTAGCAATACCAGGCTCACGATCAGGGCCAGAACGATGCTCGCCAGGCCGACGCCCCAGGCAAGGAAACTGCCTTCGGCCAGAATCCACCACAGCGTGGCGATCACCCCGGCGCGCAGGAGCAATGACTCTGCCAGATGGATGGGCGCCGTATGCCGAGCGCTCTTCATGGTTTGGGGAAGCCGGCTGAGCGACCGAGAACGCCGAGCGCGAAAGTCAGGAGGATCACGCTGTCCTTGAAGTTGCTGATGGCCGGCGCCAGTAGGTGCACGCTGAGCGGCACAACCCGCACCAGGCCAGTGAATGCGTTCGAGTGTACCATCGGGCCTCGCCGTGATGACGTCGCTCGTGGGCGTTCTGGGTGATGAGCTTCCTGCCGCTATTGATGCACTTGCTTCGGGCTTACGAATAGCACCCCTGAAGAAGATGTTCTGCCTCACCATGACGGCGGTTGAAGCGCAGAACACAACAGCCGGTTCAGTTATCGCATCCCTGCCGACAAACTGCTGTCGCCAGTAGAGGGTGATTGTAGTTGGTCAACTGGTGGAAAGCATGCACCACCCCGTCGAACCGCGAGCGCGTACTGCCCAAACGACCCGTCGATCACTGCGATAGTTGCCAGTCAGGACAAGTCTTTTCCGACGACCGTTCACCCGAGTTAGCCTTGTCCAATGTGGTATGAGCCTGAACGA
>DPSD01000097.1 GCA_003538495.1 Accumulibacter sp. | reverse complement strand
CGCGCACGGCGTCGAAACGCTCGGTCATCTCCTGCGAGCCCGGGCCTTTCAGTGTCAGCTGGCGCGGGAAAATTCCCTCCCCAGTGACCAGACTGGCCAGCAGATCGCCGCGCTCCCACAGCCTTTGCACCTGGCCACGCAGCTCGATGGGCCGGGTCCAGTTCATCCGGCCGTCCTTGCCTTCTCGGCAGGGTATACCTCGATCGACAGCTTGCGCCGCTTCGATGACAGCATGGCAGACCTCCTAACACATGAATTTTTCTTGGTCATCCCATGAGAATCGATCGTTTGCCGCGCGCTACGCTGCCCTATATCGTGGCGACATTCCCTCACGAAGGGCAATCTCAAGCGCCAGGAGCCGACACCATGAACCATCCCAACACACTGTCCGTAGCCCAGCCTCATGGTGGCCAGCAACCGCGCGGCGCCCGCGGTCCGGTCATTCTCTCCGCATGGCGAGCCTTGCAGCAGCTTTTCGCCGGCCTTTGCGAGCCGGCACAGGCCACTGCCAGGAACCCAGCGGCCTATCCGGCCACCTTCATCAACCTTCCCTGATCAAGACGCCGCTACTGGCTGGTCCGGGTGTCTTCCCGCCGCGCCAGTTCCGACCACGTGAAGTCGATGTGAGCGAGCATCGCCTGCCTGGCCTGGTCCGGCTGCTGCGCGCGGATCCGGTCCCAGATGCCAAGGTGCTGCTGGCGAAGGTGTTCGGTGACGTCTCCCGTCGGATCTTCCATGGCCATCAGATTGAGGCAGATGTGTTCGCGCAGCATGCGTACGATGCCTGAGTGCAGGTAGAAAAACATGCTGTTGTGCGAGGCTTCGGCGATGGCCTCGTGGAAGTCGGCGTCGGCCCGATACTCTTCCTCCTTTTCGCCCGTGTCGTAGGCGTCGGTCAGGCGTCTGACGATGCCTTCGATCTTCTCCAGATCGCTTGCGTTGGCGCGTAGCGCGGCGTAGTAGGCGGTTGCGCCCTCCAGTTCGCGGCGAAACTCCAACGTATCCCAACGCAAGTCCGGATGCGCGGCCAGCAGTTGCCGCCACGGTGACGAGATTGCCGTCTGCAGGCGATCGCTGACGAAGACACCGCTGCCGTGCCTGCTGAACAGCAGGCCACGCTCCTTGAGGCAAAAAATCGCCTCACGTACCGTGTTTCGCGAAACGCCCAATGTTTCCGCCAGGACCCGCTCGGCCGGCAAACGCATGCCGACCGGCCAGGAACCATCCAGCAGGTGCACTTCGAGTGCCCGCCGGGTCTGTTCCGCAACGCTGTGCGACGTCATGGCCATCCTCCCTGAACGTCCTCAACGACCTGTCTGGTCCCAAAGAAAAAATTGGTACTACCAATTTCCGCTCAATTCTATCTCTGATTAATCTTTGCGTCGTCGGTTTTCGTTAAGTGCAACGTATTACCATAGAGTGAATGCCCCGCCGGTGTTGCAGGGAAAGGGGCGTAACCACCCATCGGGTCTCTGGAGGAGGAAGCCAAGAATGAACTCACTCATTTCTGCCCTGCGCACGCATTTCCCCGCAGCGAGCGTCATTACCGACGAACTGCGACTCCTGGCCTGGGGCACCGATGCCAGCTTCTACCGGCTGATCCCTCAGGTCGTGGTCGTCGTGGAGAGCGAAGACGACGTGGCGCATGTCCTGGCGGTGGCCGCGCAGCAGGGTGTCCACCTGACCTTCCGCGCTGCCGGTACCAGCCTTTCAGGACAGGCGGTCACCGACGGTATCCTGGTGCTCATCGGTGAAGCCTTCGCCACCTGTGAAATCGGGCCGGACGCCGCCACGGTGCGCGTCGGGCCCGGCATCATCGGCGGCGAGGTCAATTACCGTCTGGCACCGCATGGCCGCAAGATCGGTCCCGACCCGGCCTCGATCAGCGCCTGCAAGATTGGTGGCATCGCCGCCAACAACGCCTCCGGCATGTGCTGTGGTACGGCGCAGAACAGTTACCGCACCCTGGCCGGCCTGCGCGTCGTGTTCGCCGACGGGGCCGTGCTCGACACCGAGGATGCGTCCAGCGTTGCCCGTTTCCGCGCCAGCCATGCCCCCCTCGTCGACGAACTGGCGCGCCTGGGCGCCACCACGCGCGCGGACAAGGAACTGGCGGCGCGCATCCGCCACAAGTACAAGATCAAGAACACCACCGGTTACAGCCTCAACGCGCTGATCGACTACGAAGACCCGATCGACATTCTTGCCCACCTGATGATCGGCTCGGAGGGGACGCTGGGCTTCATGTCACGCATCACCTACCGTACCGTCGTCGAGGACCCTTGCAAGGCCAGCACGCTGGTGTTTTTCCCGACCATCGAGACGGCCTGCCAAGCGGTCATCCGCCTCAAGCAGGAGCCGGTCTCCGCCGTTGAAATGCTCGATCGCCCGGCGCTGCGCTCGGTGGAAGACAAGCCCGGCTTGCCGCCCATCATTCGGACGCTGAGCAACGATGCCGCTGCCCTGCTGATCGAGGTGCGCGCGGAAAGCGCCGCACTCCTGCAGCAGCGCATTGACGCAGCGCTCGGTGCGTTGACCGGCATCGCCACCGTCGAAACGCCGACGTTTTCAACCGATCCCGCCACCTGCGAAATGTACTGGAAAGTGCGCAAGGGTACTTTCCCCTCGGTCGGCGCGATGCGCCGCGCCGGTACCACGGTGATCATCGAAGACGTGGCCTTCCCGATCGAATCCCTGGCCGCCGCCACGCTCGA
>DPSD01000095.1 GCA_003538495.1 Accumulibacter sp. | reverse complement strand
TCCCCCCTCGCGGGGGAGGGGCCGGGGGAGAGGGAAACGGTCATGACTTTCATGATCGGGGGTGTCTGGAAAAGTCATGGCCGTTAGAGGGCGCGCACTTCGGCGGCGCTTTGACAGGCCAGGGCGCGCTTGGCCAGGGCCTGCATGTCTGCCAGAGACTGGGCGCGCAGCCGGGACTTGATCGCCGCGACACTGGGGATGCTCATGCTCAGTTCGGCGACGCCGAGGCCGGCGAGGATCATGGCGCCCTTCGGATCACCGGCCATGCCACCGCACACGCCGACCCACCGGCCGGCGGCCGTGGCCGCCTTGACGGTCATGTCGATCATGCGCAGCACCGCCGGGTGCAGGGCGTCAGCCTGCCGCGCCAGGCTCGGATGCCCCCGGTCCATGGCCAGCACGTACTGGGTCAGGTCGTTGGTGCCGACCGAGAAGAAATCGGCGTGCGCCGCGAGTTCCGGGGCCATCAGCACCGCCGAAGGCACCTCGATCATGATGCCGATATCGACTACGGCAGCGCCGAGTTCGACGCGGACCTCTTCCGCGATGGTGCGGGCGGCGCACAACTCTTCGACGGTGGCGATCATCGGGAACATGATCTTCACCGGGCCGGTCGCGGCGGCGCGATAGATGGCGCGCAACTGCGGCCGAAAGAGGTCGGAGCGGGCGAGGCAGAGACGGATGCCGCGCACGCCGAGGAAAGGGTTCTCTTCCGCGGGCAGCGACAGGTACGGCACTTCCTTGTCGCCGCCGATGTCGAGCGTGCGAATGATCAAGGGCAAACCGTTGAGCGCCCGCGTCATCGCGCTGTAGGCGATGAACTGCTCGTCTTCGCTGGGCGGCTCGGCACGTTGCAGAAAGAGGAATTCGCTGCGCAACAGACCAATCCCCTCGGCACCGGCAGCCACCGCCTGTTCGGCTTCGGCAGCGCCACCGATGTTGGCGACCACCTCGATGCGGTGGCCGTCGGTGGTGATCGCCGGCTGATAACAGGCCAGTCGTTCCGCTTCGCGCAGCGCCTGCCACTCGTGCTGCGCCTGGCGAGCCAACGCCAGGTCGCCGTCACCCGGCTCCGGGTAGAGATTGCCGGCGTCGCCGTCGAGAATGCACAGGCTGCCCTCGGCCTGATGCAGGACTGCCGGACCGGCGCCGACGATGGCCGGAATATCCAGCGAGCGGGCGATGATCGCGGTATGCGAGGTCGGGCCGCCGCCGGCGGTGCAGATGCCGAGGATCATCGCCGGGTCGAGACGCGCGGTGTCGGACGGTGACAGATCCTCGGCGACCAGGATCACCGGAACGGCAAATGAAGCCGGCTCCTCTTCGAGCGTGTCGGCGAGCAGGCGCAGCACCCGGCGTCCGACATCCTGGAGATCGACCGCGCGTTCCTTGAGCAGCGCATCGTCGAGGGACGCCACTTCCAGTGCGCGTTCGTCGACACTCTGGCGCCACGCCCAGCCGGCGCTGTGTCCGGCGACGATCAGCCGCTGCGTGGCATCGACCAGATCGGGGTCATCGAGGAACTCTTCATGGGCGCGGAAGATCGCCGCCCGGGCGCCGCCGCTGCGCGCCTTGACTTCGTCGTGCAGTTCGCGCAATTGCAGCTTGGCTGTGGCGATCGCCTGCTGCAACCGTGTCTGCTCGTGCGCGGCATCGTTGGCGGTGACGGCGACGACGATCCTCTCGCGCCGGAAGTGACGCAGCGGCCCGATCGCCACGCCCGGCGAGGCGGCGATGCCGGCGATCGCCCGCGCCTGCAGCGTCAGCGTCGGCGCGGCAAAGCCTGCCGGCGGCGCTTCCGCCTCGTCTTCGAGGCCGTGTCGGACCGCCGCCGCCAGGGCTTCGAGCGCCGCATCCTCATCGACGCCGCGCGCCATGATGCGGATGCTGGCCTGCTTGTCGGCGCCGAGCTTCAGCAGCGAGACCAGGCTCTTGCCGTTGGCCACCTTGCTGATGTGGCGGACACGCACCTCCGACTGGAACCGTTTGGCGATATCCACGAAGGCAGTTGCCGGGCGGGCGTGCAGGCCGGCCGGGCCGGTCAGCGAGACATCGACCCATTTGGCGAAATCGTCGGCCGCATCGGCCGGCGCCCCGGTGTTGACGGATCCGCCGTCACGTGGCTGTGTCAGACGCTCGATGATGTCCGCGGGCTCACTGGTCCGCGCCAGGCGTTGCACCGTTTCCGGGTCGTCGAGCACGTCGGTGAGGTTGGCGAGCAGTTCGATATGCTCGTCGGAACGGGCGGCGATAGCGACGACCAGGTACACGGTCTCACCCTGGTTCCACTGCACGCCGTCGGGAAACTGCGTCACCGAGATGCCGGTCTGGATGATCAGTTCCCGGTCCTTGGGCAATCCGTGCGGAATGGCGATGCCGTTGCCGAGATAGGTATTGGCTACTTTCTCGCGCAGCAGCATGCTGTCGACGTAGCCAGGCTGCATATTTCCGCTGTCGACCAGGAGGCTGCCGGCAATGCGGATCGCCTCGGTCTTGTCGCGCGCCTGTGCATTGAGGCGGATGTTTCCCTGAGTCAGGTGGATCATGATCGGTTCCCTTCTGTCGCCCTGCGCCGGCACTGGCCGGAACAGGACTGTTGCGGTGGTCGGAAGCGCCTGCGCGCCATTTCCGGTGAGTTACAGGTCTTCGGCGTAAGTCAGGGTGATGGCAGCGACCCGGGCCGCCTCGACCCCCTCGCGGGCCAGCCCGCGATCGACGATCCAACGCCTCAGGCCGGCAAGCGGCAGGATCGGCGCGAACGATTGCTGACCCCACTTGGCACTGTCGCAGATGGCGCAAACGCTCTTGCTGCGGGCGATGACCGCACGCTTGATCACCGCCTCGACATGATTGGAGTTGCTCCAGCCCTGCGTCGCATCGACGCCGCCGGCGCCCATGAAGAACAGGTCAATCTTCAAGTCGGCAATCTGCGCCAGCGCGACGGGACCGACGGTACTGAGCGCGTTCTGATAAACCTCACCGCCGATCAACTGCAGGTGGTAAGGCGTGCGCCCGGCGAGTTCGGTCGCGATACTGATGCCATGCGTGACGATGTTGAGGTGGGTGACCTGCGGCAGGCCCTGGCCAATCGCCCGTGCCATTTCGCAGGCCGTCGTGCCGGCGTCGAGGTAGACCGTTTGTCCGCTCTTCAGGAGACGCGTGGCAGCACGGCCGACCTGTTGCTTCTGCGCCGACGCCAGCTCCAGGCGCCGCGCATACTCGACGTCACGATTAAGTATCACCGCGCCGCCATGGACCCGGCGCAGCAGTCCGCGGGTTTCCAGTTCGGCCAGATCGCGGCGCACGGTCATCTCCGACAACTGGAACTGCTGTGCCAGTTGCCGCGTGCGGCACTCCCCGCGCGCAGACAGTTCCGACATGATGAGCTCCAGGCGATGATCCGCAAGATGATCACGATCAGCCATGGTCTGGTCTTCTCACTGAGGCGCAAAGCTTGTAGAGAACACTTGCAAGACAGTTCAGCATGTCGAACCCTTTCTGTAATGTGAGATTGTGATCGAATATGTTTGTTCATGCCCACAAAACGAACATTAACGCACATTTTCGAACATAGCAAGGATTTTCTTTGGGGAGATCCACCGGCGCAGCGTTGCCGCCGTGAGCGTTAACCCAGGCGTTTCGGTTAACATGCAGCCACCACAGGAGAATCCCATG
>DPSD01000313.1:3153-12146 GCA_003538495.1 Accumulibacter sp. | reverse complement strand
AAGGTGAGCCGCCAAGTCCTGCGGTTCTTCAAGCACTGTTTTCACAAACCGGCCTCGCAGGCGCTCTATGAGGCCCAGCTCAGGCCATTGTTGCTGGCATACGTATGAAGCAATCGGACACCGTTGCGTCCACAGCAAGGAAAATGAGCGGAAAACCCGCCAAAAACCAGGAAAGCCAACGACCTGAGGACTTTCTGTCCCGCATTGTGAAATACGCCAGCTTGGCCGGCGTCAAGTCCGACAGGCTGCTAGTAGCCGCGCCAAGCCCATCACGGCCTTCATGGCCGCCGTCAAGGGTGCTCGAATGCGGCTGCTCTGCGTACGCCACCGCACAGACTACGCAAGGCCATGCGCCCAAGCTTGCACTCTCATCTGGCGTTTAGTAGCAATCCGCCCACCGGTGAGTGCAGTTGGCACACCGCCTCCTCAGTCTGTCGCTTCTTGCGGGGTCCTGGTGGCGAAAAGCCGGCTGCGACGAAGGCTGCCCGATTGGCAATTCCGCCGTTCGGGTCACGAACACAAGGAGCTTGACATGAACTGGGATATCGTCGAAGGGAACTGGAAGCAGTTCCAAGGCAAGGTAAAAGCGCAGTGGGGCCACCTCACCGACGAGCACCTGGAGGTGATTGCCGGCAAGCGAGCCGAACTCTCGGGCAAGATTCAGGAGGCCTACGGCATCACCAAGGATAAGGCCAACGCGCAAATCAAACGCTTCGAAAAGCGCAACAAGGATTACCAACCTGTGATCGCCGGCAAGCGGGCCGAGCTCTCGGACAAGATTCAGGAGGTCTACGGCATCACCAAGGACAAGGCCGACGCGCAGATCAGACGCTTCGAAAAACGCAACAGGGATTACCAATTGTCGGATTATCCACTGCCAAACCCCTCCTGATCCGATCAACGCCGTGCGCAACGCCGCGCACGGCGTCCGGGTGGCCGAGGCAGTGGCTGTCCGTGAAAGGACTCACATCATGACCAGCTACAAACGCTTCATTGGCTTCATGCCGCAGCCAGCACTCACCGGCGACGCGGCGCACCCTGCGGGCTTCGCGCCGCTTAGGGGCGACGGCCTTGGCAAGGAATCGAAAAACAGACAGCCGGCCGCTCTCGTCGACTGGGAGGCGAAAGGCGGCAGCCAGGCGGCGCGAAGCGTCGGCGCGCGAGACTCCTGAGCGCGGATGACCGGCCGCCGTTGGTCATGAGCAGCGCTCCGGCCCAGTGTTTCGCGGCGAGCACGATCTCGCCAACGCCGGACCGACACCCGTGGCGCTCGCCGCCCCCCGGGCGGCCTCGAAAGGCCGACACCCCGGAGCGAGTTACGTGCGGCACCGTACAGACCACGTTCGTCATTCTGAATACGCTGCTGTTGAGCATTCGACACGGGCTGCGAGTCGCCCACCACGAGCTTCGCGTGTCGCTCCGCGCGACGACGTTTTACGGTCGCACGGCTGCCAGGTGCGCGAACGGGGGAGGAAATGCGGCGGCGATGGTTGGGCCCTTCCGCCTGATGCTGGAAATGGTAAGGCCCGACAACGGTAGATGCAGGAGGCAATCGTGTCGTTACCAGCATGGATCGTACTTGGACTCATTGCTGGCTTGGCCGCCAGCAAGATGTTTGGCGATAGCGGGCAGGATGCCGCCACGGCGATCGTTGTCGGGGTTATCGGCGCAGTCGTCGGCAGCTGGCTGTTCAATTCCTTCGCGATGGCCGGTGTAGACGGATTCAAGCTTTACAGCGTGTTGCTGGCCGGCGTCGGGGCAAGCGTACTGCTGGTCGTGTACCACGCGCTTTCGCGTGCCATTCGGGAAGTCCTGTTCAACGTACGTCTGGAGAATTGATCATGAAAACACTTGGCAAGTTTCTTTCCGCACTGTTCCTGGCCGTAACTCTGGTTTCCGCCGCGGGTTGTGCGTCAACCTCGAAGCAGGAGGGAACCGGCGAGTATGTGGACGACACCGTCATCACCAGCAAGGTGAAGGCCGCCATATTCAACGAGCCCACCCTCAAGTCCGCCGAGATCAACGTCGAGACTTTCAAGGGCGCGGTGCAACTGAGCGGCTTCGTGAGTTCGCAGGCGGCGATCGACAAGGCGGTTGCGTTGGCACGTGGCGTCGGCGGCGTGACATCCGTCAAGAACGACATGCGGGTCAAGTGAGCGATGGCGGTGCGCGGCCACGCCGATGAGCCAATGGCGTGCGAGCACCCGCCAATCACCCGCGGCGGTCAGGGAACCCGGAACTAGCGATGTCTTTGCGCTTGCCTGCCCCGCGCTCCCCCGAGAGTCGCGACGCGCAGTCCTTGGCCGGTGAGGCCGCGGCGGCGTCCGACGCGACGCAGCCCACGCCTCGTGTCGGGACGGGCATGCAGAACCTGGCGCTGACCGTCATCGCCACGGTGGCCGCAGTGTTCGCGTTGGAATGGGCACAGCTTTTTGTCATCACCCTGCTGCTCGGGCTCCTCTTCGCCTACACCCTGAATCCTCTGGTCGCCTGGCTGGAACAGATCAGGATACCGCGCGTGGTGGGGAGCACCGTCGTGATGGCGGGTGTCGTGTGTTCGCTCATCCTGGGGGCCTACTCGTTGCGCGGGCAGTTTCAAACCATCCTCGATCAGGTACCGGAGGCGGTAAACAAGGTGTCCACCGGCCTCGCCAGTGTGCGCAAGGGCCAGACCAGCACCATGCAGAAGGTGCAAACCGCAGCCAGCGAGATCGAAAAGGCGACCAGCCAGGCCGCCGGTATCGATTCAACGCCCAAACGGCCGGCGACGCGCGTCGTCATCGACACGCCCGGCTTCAAACTCGGCGACTTCCTCTGGGCAAACTCCGTGGGAGCCATGGGACTGATGGGCCAGGCGGCGATGGTCCTATTCCTGACTTTCTTTCTCTTGCTGTCAGGCGACACCTACAAGAGGAAGCTGGTGCGACTCACCGGGCCGACATTTTCGAACAGGAAGATCACCGTTCGCATCCTCGATGACATCAACGAATCCGTCCAGCGCTACATGTCCATGCTCCTGGCGACCAACGTGCTGGTGGCCCTGCTTACCTGGCTCGCGCTGCGCTGGATCGGCCTCGAGAACGCCGGTGCCTGGGCAGTGGCCGCAGGCCTGCTGCATCTGATCCCCTACTTCGGCCCTGCCGTTACCGCCGCCGCCATTGGCATGGCCGCCTTCATGCAGTTCGACGCCCTGTCGATGGCGCTGCTGCCCGCGGGTGCTTCGTTGGCAGTCGCCACGTTCGTCGGGACCTTCGTCACCACCTGGATGACCGGCCGGATCGCCAAGATGAACACGGCCGCGGTTTTCGTTTCGCTGCTTTTCTGGGCGTGGCTGTGGGGCATCTGGGGCATGCTGCTGAGCATTCCGATCACGGTCATCGTGAAAGTGGTGGCTCAGCATGTGGAGCAACTCGAGCCGATGGCGGAACTGTTGGGCGAGTAGCCGGCAACATCCCTCGCTGTGCTGACCTGCATCGAGATTTCATGTTCAGAAAAGGACGCCTTGAATTGAACGTTGACACCAAGCGCAGCAGCTATCTTCGGCCACTGAAGGCCCGCCTTCGTGGTAGTGAGAGGCCAAGGACCCTACCCGACGCAGAACCCCCGTTGCGATCCGAGTTGTTCAGCGCCGACCAAATGGCGCTGCATGGCGCGGCGCTCGCGGCCTCGCACAAGCTGACTCCCGACCAGGCGCCGGACCGGCTCCTGGCCCGGCTGGCCGACAACGAAAGCACTCTGGTCGGCGTATGCGCGCTGTTGACCACGGCAGCCACGGAGAGCCGCCGGATCATGCCGGCCGGGGAGTGGCTGCTCGACAATTTCTATCTCATCGAAGAACAGATCCGCACCGCCAAGCGACACTTGCCAGAGGGATACAGCCGCGAACTCCCGCGCCTGGCGCATGGACCGTCTGCCGGCCGTCCGCGGGTGTACGACATCGCGCTGGAGACCATTGCACACGGCGACGGTCGCGTGGATATGGAAAGTCTCAGCGGCTTCGTGGCGGCGTACCAGAACGTCAGCCCGATGAAGCTGGGCGAGTTGTGGGCGATCCCGATCATGCTGCGGCTGGCCGTGATCGAGAATCTGCGTCGGGTCGGCGTGCGCATCGCGGCCGGTTGGGCGGAGCGAAACCTGGCCGCTAGCTGGGCAGACCGCATGGCGGAGACCGCCGTCAGTGATCCGAAGAGCTTGATCCTGGTGATCGCCGACATGGCGTGCTCGGATCCTCCGATGGTCGGCGGCTTCGTCGCCGAACTCGCACGGCGCTTGCAGGGACGCGGCCCCACTCTGGCGCTGCCATTGACCTGGATCGAGCAGCGCCTGTCGGAGTCGGGTCTGACCATCGAGCACCTCGTGCAATCCGAGAACCAGCAACAGGCCGCAGATCAAGTCTCCATCAGCAACAGCATCGGCAGTCTCCGGGTGCTGAGCGCAACCGACTGGCGCCGCTTCGTCGAGACCCAGAGCGTCGTCGAGCACGTGCTGGGTGACGATCCTGGCGGCGTCTATGGCCGGATGGATTTTGCCACCCGCGATCGATACCGCCATGCAATTGAGAGGATAGCGAAGAAGGGGGACCTGTCCGAGGGCGAGGTAGCCCGCAAGGCGGTCGAACTGGCACGCCTCGGTGCAGCGGCGGTCGATGCCGGCACCGGGACCGGCGATCGTGCGGGGCACGTCGGCTACTACCTGATCGACAAGGGTTTGCCGCAACTCGAGCGCGCAGCGCACGTTCGCCTTTCCGGCGCCGAGGCCTTGGGCAAGATGGCAGGCCGCTTTCCATCACTCATGTACCTGGGCGGCATCGCGTTGATCACGCTGGCCCTTTCCGGAAGCCTGCTGGCGCAGGCGTTTGCCGCCGGGACGCCTGACTTGCTGCTGGTGCCGCTCGGCATCCTCGCGCTGCTGGCTGCCAGTCGCCTCGGCGTAGCGCTGGTGAACTGGCTGGCAACCTTGCTGGTGGCACCACATCCGCTGCCGAGAATGGATTTCAGTGAAGGCATCCCGGCCGAGGCACGGACGCTGGTCGTGGTCCCGACCATGCTTAGCAGCGCTTCGGGAGTGGAGGAACTGATCGAGGCGCTGGAAGTCAGGTTCCTGGCGAATCGCGATGAGCGCCTGCATTTCGGCCTGTTGACCGATTTCCGCGACGCTCGGCAGGAAACGATGCCCGACGACGGGTTGCTGCTGCAACTGGCCCGGACGAAGATCGGCGAGCTGAACGCGAAATATGGCGGTGACGGGGCGAGAATCAGGGACGACCTCTTCTTCCTCTTCCATCGCCCGCGGCGATGGAACCCCAGGGACCGGTTGTGGATGGGTTACGAGCGCAAGCGCGGCAAGCTGGCCGACTTGAACGCGCTGCTACGCGGCGGCGCCAAGGACCGCTTTACGCTCGTCGTCGGTGAGACCGCGGTCTTGTCATCCGTGAAGTACGTGATTACGCTCGACACCGATACGCAACTGCCACGCGATGCGGCGCGGAAATTCGTCGGTACCATGGCGCACCCGCTGAATCGCCCCGGCTACGACAAAGTGAAGCGGCGCGTCACCGAGGGCTACGGAATCCTGCAGCCGCGCGTGGCGATCGGCCTGCCGGGGACGAACCGTTCCCGCTATGCACGCCTGTACGGCGGCGAGCCGGGCATCGATCCGTACACGCGCGCCGTCTCGGATGTCTATCAGGACCTGTTCGGCGAAGGCTCGTTCATCGGCAAGGGAATCTACGACGTCGATGCATTCGAGCAAGCGCTTGGCGGGCGCTTCCCCGAGAATCGCATCCTTAGCCACGATCTTCTGGAAGGGTGCTACGCACGCTCGGCGCTGCTGAGCGACGTACATCTTTACGAGGACCATCCGGCCCGCTATAGCGCCGACGTGAGCCGCCGCTACCGCTGGATCCGCGGCGATTGGCAGCTGGCGGGGTGGCTGCGCAGGCGCGTTCCAGGCGCGGATGCGGGTGCGGGGGTGGACAACCCGCGGCAGAAGAATCCGCTCTCGATGCTGTCGCAGTGGAAGCTCTTCGACAACCTGCGGCGAAGTCTCGTCCCCGCGGCTCTGACCCTGCTCCTGCTGGCCGGATGGACACTCCTCGCGCCGGCGTGGTGGTGGACCCTGGCGGTGATCGGCATCATGCTCCTTCCCTCCTTGTGCGCGGCGATCCTCGACGCCTTCCGCAAGCCGGAGGAGGTGCGCCTGAGACGGCACTTCGCAACCGTCGCGCGCTCGGCTTGGCGGCACCTCATGCAGAGCACATTTGAACTAGCCTGTTTGCCGTACGAGGCGTTTTTCGGTGTCGATGCCGTTTCTCGAACGACCTGGCGGATTCTGGTGACGCGCGCCCGATTGCTCGAATGGAATCCGTCGCGGGAAGCCGATCGCGAGGCGGGTGAGCGCCACAGCGGCACGCTCGCTGGTGGTTTTCGAGCGATGTGGTTCGCCCCGGCGATCGCCACCGTGGCGGCGATCCACCTGGCGGCATCGAGGCCGGCGGTATTGGCGATCGCCGGGCCGATCCTCCTCCTGTGGTTCGCCTCTCCGGTCATTGCGTGGTGGCTCAGCTGTCCGCTGGTTCCTCGCAAGGCGACGCTGACCGTCGAGCAGACGCTCTTTCTGCGCGCACTGTCGCGTCGCACCTGGGCGTTCTTCGACCACTTCGTCAGCCCGGACGACCATTGGCTGCCGCCTGACAACATTCAGGAGTATCGCATTGCCACGGTGGCTCATCGCACCTCGCCCACCAACATCGGGCTGGCGCTGCTGGCGAACCTGTCGGCCTACGACTTCGGCTATATCGTGGCCGGAAGCGTCCTCAAGCGCACGGCGAACACCCTGAAGACGATGGACGCACTGGAGCGGCACCGGGGGCACTTCTACAACTGGTACGACACGCAGACGCTGCAACCACTGCCGCCGCTGTACATCTCGACGGTGGACAGCGGCAACCTCGCTGGCCACCTGCTGACCCTGCGTGCGGGTCTGCTCGCGCTCGCTGACGATACGATACTGCCGGCGCGACTGTTCGAAGGCCTGGACGACACCCTCAGGATTCTTCTCGCCGAGGCCGACGAAGCCGTTGCTGAGCAGGCGACGGCATTTCGGAGCGAACTGGAATCCGCGTTGACCGCCCCTCCGGAAAGTCTCGCGGCGGCGCGCGCACGCCTCGAGCGCCTGGCGACCCGCGCAGCAGAACTCGCCACTCAGGCAGCGCGACGTCCGCACGGCGGGGACATCACGGCGCCAGAGGGCGACGGAAAAGGTCGCGACGAGGGGTGGGCACAGGCGCTTGCGCGCCAATGCCGCGAGGGACTGGACGAGCTGTGCTTCCTTGCTCCGTGGCAATTGCTGCCCTCGGCACGGCCCGAGAAGGAGTCGTTCGCCGATCTCGTCGGTATACCGACGCTGCGGGAACTGGCCATGGCAGGTAGTGCCCAAGCCGGCGACAGGATGGCGGCGATCGAGCGCCTGGCACTGCAATGCCTGCAGCTCGCGCGCATGGAGTATGACTTCCTGTACGACCCGACGCGCCATCTGTTGAGCATTGGTTACAACGTGGCTGATCGGCGCGCGGACACGGGCTACTACGACCTGCTGGCCTCGGAAGCGCGCTTGTGCAACTTCGTGGCGATTGCGCAGGGGCAGCTGCCGCAGGAGAGCTGGTTCGCCCTGGGGCGCCTGCTCACCGGCGCCGACGGAGAACCGGTGCTGCTGTCATGGAGCGGTTCGATGTTCGAGTACCTGATGCCGCTGCTGGTGATGCCGACCTACGACAACACGCTGCTCGACCAGACCTGCAAAGCGGCGGTCGCCAGGCAGATCGAGTATGGGCACCAGCGCGGCGTGCCTTGGGGCATGTCGGAATCCGGCTACAACACCGTCGACGTGGATCTCAATTACCAGTACCGCGCCTTCGGCGTACCCGGCCTGGGACTCAAACGCGGACTGTCCGACGATCTGGTCATTGCGCCCTATGCATCGGCCCTCGCGCTGATGGTCGCGCCCGAGCAGGCGTGCCTGAATCTGCAGCGACTCGCGGCCGAGGGGTTCATGGGCCAGTTCGGCTTCTTCGAAGCGATCGACTACACCCCTGCACGGCAGCGACGCGGGCAATCGCACGTAGTGGTGCGCTCCTACATGGCACATCACCAGGGCATGAGCCTGTTGGCGCTGTCCTATCTGGTGCTGGAGCGTCCAATGCAGCGGCGATTCGAATCGGAACCACTGTTCCAGGCGATCATGCTGCTGCTCCAGGAGCGCATTCCAAAGGCCACGAGCCTGTTTACGCACACGGCTCAGCTAGCGGCGGTGCGCTCGCCTTCGGTGGAGGCGGAAACGCCGATGCGCGTGTTCAGCAGCCCCGACACACCGGTCCCGGAAGTGCAGTTGTTGTCGAACGGCCGCTATCACGTAATGGTCACCCACGCCGGTGGCGGCTACAGCCGCTGGAAGGACCTCGCCGTCACGCGCTGGCGTGAAGATCGCAGCTGCGATCACTGGGGCACCTTCTGCTACGTCCGCGACGCGCAGAGTGCAGCGTTCTGGTCGACCGGCTATCAGCCGACGCGCAAGCGTCCGGAGCACTACGAAGCGATATTTTCCGAGGGACGAGCCGAGTTTCGCCGCCGCGATTCCGTTGCCGCCGGCGATGGTACTGACGACGGCCAATTCGATACGCACACCGAGATCATCGTCTCGCCGGAAGATGACATCGAGTTGCGCAGGGTGCGCATCACCAACCGATCGCGGCAACGCCGGGTAATCGACGTCACGAGTTACGCCGAAGTCGTGATCGCGCCACCGGCGGCGGACGACCTTCATCCGGCCTTCAGCAATCTATTCGTGCAGACCGAGATCCTGCGGGAACGCTGCGCCATCCTGTGCACGCGCCGGCCCCGCTCGCTCGGAGAGCAGGCGCCCTGGATGTTCCACCTGATGACGGCGCACGGAGCAGACATCGGCGAGGTGTCCTACGAGACCGATCGCCTGCGCTT
>DPSD01000313.1:0-2790 GCA_003538495.1 Accumulibacter sp. | reverse complement strand
ATCCGCTGTTCGCTGGCGCTTGATCCGGAGCAGATGGCCACCATCGACGTGGTGTCGGGCATCGGCAGCAGCCGTGACATGGCCTTGAGCCTGATCGACAAATACCAGGACCGGCACCTCTCGGACCGCGTCTTCGATCTGACCTGGACGCACAGCCAGGTGGTGCTGCGGCAGCTCAACGCCAGCGAGGCCGACGCGCAACTGTATGCGCGCCTGGCCAGCTCCGTCATCTACGCCAACGCCTCGCTGCGCGCGGACGCCGCTGTGCTGCGCACCAATCGCCGCGGGCAGTCGGGGCTGTGGGGTTACGGCATCTCCGGCGATCTGCCGATCGTGCTGCTGCAGATCGGCGATGCGGCCAATATCGATCTCGTGCGCCAGCTCGTGCAGGCGCACGCGTACTGGCGGCTGAAGGGACTGGCGGTGGACCTGGTGATCTGGAACGAGGACCACGCGGGCTATCGGCAGCGACTGCAGGAACAGATCATGGGATTCATCGCCTCGGGCATCGAGGCCAGCGTGATCGACCGCCCGGGCGGCATATTCGTGCGGCCCGCGGAGCAGATATCCGGCGAAGATCGCGTTCTACTGCAGTCGGTCGCGCGCGCCGTCATCTCGGATGGCCGGGGAACGCTGGCGGAACAGCTCGACCATCGTCGGCTGGCGGAGCCGCGCGTGCCCCGGCTGACGGCGACTCGACCCCGTCGAAACGAGGCTTCACCCGGCAGGACTGGCGCCACCGAAACGCCGCGCGGCGATCTGATCCTGTTCAACGGGCTGGGAGGATTCACCCCGGATGGGCGCGAATATGTCATCACCCTGGCGCCCGGCCAGGTGACGCCGGCACCGTGGGTCAACGTCCTGGCCAATCCGACCTTCGGGAGCGTCGTCTCGGAGAACGGCGTCGGCTACACCTGGAGTGAAAACGCGCACGAATTCCGCCTCACCCCCTGGTACAACGACCCGGTGTGCGACGCCAGCGGCGAAGCCCTCTACCTGCGCGACGAAGAGACCGGCCGCCTCTGGTCGCCGACGCCGCTGCCGGTGCGTGCCGCGGCGCCCTATGTGAGCCGGCACGGATTCGGCTACAGCGTCTTCGAGCACCGCTCCGGCGGCATTCGCTCCGAACTGTGGATCTACGTCGCCATCGACGCCGCCGTCAAGTTCTCGGTGCTGAAAGTACGCAACGAATCGGGCCGGCGGCGCAAGCTCTCGGCCACCGGCTATGTCGATTGGGTGCTCGGAGATCTGCCCGCGAAAACGGCCATGCACGTCGCCACCGAGATCGATCCGCGCAGCGGCGCCCTGTTCGCCAGAAACCCGTATGGCGCGGAATTCGCCGACCGGCTGGCGTTCTTCGACGTCGATGATCCGAAGCGCAGCCTGAGCGGCGACCGCACGGAGTTCCTCGGGCGCAACGGCACCCTGAGCGATCCGGCCGCGATGCGACGCTCGCACCTGTCCGGCAAGGTCGGCGCTGGCCTCGATCCCTGCGGCGCGATCCAGGTCGGCTTCGAACTGGCCGACTCGGAGGAGCGCGAAATCGTCTTCCGGCTCGGCGCCGGCCGCAACGCCGATGACGCCGGCAAGCTCGTGCAGCGCTTCCGCGGCGCACTGGCCGCGCGCAGCGCACTCGAAGCGGTGTGGCAGTACTGGACCACACCCTGTTTCGACGCGATCAGATCTGGTTTACTGAGAAGGACGGTGACCAAGCCACCCGCCTGTACCCACTGAGTGACTTCAGTCCCCGCAAACACGAAGCTTGGGAGCGAGGCTACCTGATGGGTCGCTACGGTGCTGTTCCCTTCTTTGGCGAACTGCCTGACATCCTCAAGCACACCTCACCAGGGCGGCCCAGGGCTCTACTGCAGCCATCTGATTTGACGGCGGCCTGAGCGCAAGAGGAAAAAAGGCGAGCCATCACGTGGGAAAGGACAACCAGCCTAAGCACCGTCAACAGGCGCGTGACTTGAGGCGCCGCGAAGCGCTGCGCGCGCCGTTTGAGCGGGTGCTCATTGTCTGTGAGGGCGAAAAATCGGAACCTCTCTACATAAGCGAGATCCGCAGCGACTACCGCTTGGCCACTGCGAATGTGCAGGTATTGTCCAGTGCACTCGGCACTCAACCTCGCCAGGTGGTGGAGTACGCAGACTTGCTGTTTCGTGAAGGTGATCGCTCCAAGGCTATCCAGCCTTGTGCTTTTGATCGCCTCGTTGCAGTGTTCGATCGGGATGATCACGCCAGCTACCACCAGGCACTTGCCAAGGCCGAGGCCCTGAATGGCAAGCTCAAGAATGATGCAGACGAATCGGTTCCCTTCCAAGCCGCAGCCTCTGTCCCCTGCTTTGAGTTGTGGCTGCTGCTGCATTTTGAAAGCGGACACGCGCCGATTCACCGGAACGAAGTCTACGACCGCCTTAAGCTGTACCTGCCCGGCTACGACAAAGGCAAAGGCGGGTACTGGGCAGCGACTAAAGACCGCCTTGATTTCGCTATTCAGCGTGCCCAGGCGAGGGCTGCTGCCACCAGCGCCCATAACGGTCACGAACCCTATACCGGCATGCACGACTTGGTATCACGGCTCATACACTTGAAAGACTGAGGAGTCAGGGAAACGACATGGCGACCCACTTCGCAAGTCTGGCACGACAAGTGGTTGGTTCTGACCGTGGGCAGATTCCAGCCGATCCGTTAACGCCCAACCGTGATCTCTTGGCGTTCCGCCCCATCACCACCCAGACATTTCGCGATGGCGTACCTCACGAAACCAAAGCATACGCCATCGCGAAA
>DPSD01000058.1 GCA_003538495.1 Accumulibacter sp. | reverse complement strand
GGCGAAATCGGCGGCCCCGACGAAGCCGACGCCGCGGTGTGGTGCAAGGCCAACATGAAGAAGCCGATCGTTGGCTTCATCGCCGGCGTCACCGCTCCGGCAGGCAAACGCATGGGTCATGCCGGCGCGCTGATCTCCGGCGGCGCAGACACCGCCGACGCCAAGCTGGCGATCATGGAAGAGTGTGGCTTCACAGTGACCCGTGATCCGTCGGAAATGGCCAAGCTGATCAAGGGCCTGATCTAGGCACGGCTGGTCCTCGCTGAGGGCCAGGCAGGAAGGGCAGGCCGCGGCCTGCCCTTTTTTGTTGGCCATGCGCAGCCGCCGATTGCTGGTCATTTGCCGGTAGAATCGTCGGTGCGGTTCAGCGCCGCCTGGCCAGCGCGTCAGCTGGCAGGCATGGCGGTCGTTTGACGGGAGTTCGATCGAGAAAGAGATGGCCCTTTTCCTGACTGAAAAAGACGTTGCGCAACTGCTGACCATGTCTTTGGCGCTGGAGGCGGTCGAAGCGGCACATCGTCAGCTCTCGGCGTCGGACGCCTGTGACGTGCCGCGGCAACGGACGCGCTTGCCGCAGACGACGCTGCATCTGCTGCAGGGTGCCTTGCCACAGCTCGACGCCATCGGCTACAAGGCCTACACCAGCAACCGTTCGGGCGTGCGTTTTCTGGTGCACTTGTTTCAGGCATCGACCGGTCGCCTGCGGGCGGTGTTCGAAGCCGACCGGTTGGGCATGATGCGTACCGGAGCGGCCTCGGGTCTTGCCACGCGCTGGCTGGCCAGACCCGATGCGCAGGTGGCGGGGGTCTTCGGCGCCGGCTGGCAAGCCGAAGGACACCTTGAAGCGCTGGCTGCGGTACGGCCGCTGCGGCGGGTGAAGGTGCATGCGCGCCACGCCGAGCGCCTGGCCGCCTTCTGTACGCGGATGTCCGAACGTCTGGCGGTAGATGTCGTTCCCTGCGCTTCGCCCGAGGAGGTGGTGCGTGGCAGCGACATCGTCAGCACCGTCACCACCGCGGCGAGCCCGCTGTTCAGCGCCGACTGGCTGGCGCCTGGCACCCATCTCAATGCCGCCGGCTCGAATTCGCTGATTCGCCGCGAACTGGGTGAAGACGTCCTCAAGCGCTGTTCGCCGATCGTCGTCGATAGCGTCGAAACGGCGCTGCGAGAGGCCGGCGATCTGCTGCCCATGCTCGAGAAAGGGCGCTTGCAGCCGCGCGGCCTGGTCGAACTCGGCGATGTCATCTGCGGTCGCCGGCCGGGGCGCACGACGGACGAGGAGATCACCTTGTTCGAATCGCAGGGCATGGCCGTGCAGGATCTGGCGGTCGCTGTCCGTCTCGAAGCGCTGGCCCGGGCGCGTGGTCTGGGCGTCGAATTGCCTTATGGCGACTAGTGTTGGCAGAATGCACGATTGATGGCGCGATTGACCGGTCGCGTCCGGGCGTTTTTCAGGGAAGGCGACGCTGGCAAAGTGCGACGAGCGTGCGTCGGCGACTGCTGCGGCAAGCGCTTGCGGCCTGATGGCGAGCGAGTCATGGGTCACTGACGCATCGGGCTGGTGGTCAGCGAGGATCGGCTCCGCGCCGGCCGCGATGGTCAGGGTCGGCAACAGCAGCCGCTTCGGCCCGTTGGGCAGTTATAGGGAGGATATGTGGCAAACAGTCTCTTGGGCGCGCTGGAAATCGCCATCCGCACCGACCCCGGGCAGGTGCGGGGACAGAACGAAGATTCGGTATTTGCCGACGCCGACCACGGCATGGCTATTCTCGCCGACGGCATGGGCGGGTACAACGCTGGCGAAGTGGCCAGCAGCATGGCGACGAAGATCCTGGCAAGTGGCCTGGAAGACGCTCTCCAGAGCGCTACGGCAGACGCAGCCGACGGCCAGACCGGACTGCTGTGTGCGCAGCGCTCGCTGGTCGAGCATATCGCCGAAGCGAACGCGGCGATCTATCGGGCGGCCGAGGAACAGTCGCGCTTCGGCGGGATGGGCACCACCCTGGTGGCGACGGTATTTTGCGACAACCAGCTGATTGTCGCGCATATTGGCGATTCGCGTCTGTACCGTCTGCGCGGTGAGGAGTTCGTGGCTTTGACCCACGATCACTCGCTATTGCAGGAGCAGATCGACAGTGGGGAAATCTCGCGGGAGGATGCGCGCTACTCGGTCAACCGCAACCTGGTGACGCGAGCCGTCGGAATCGATCCGCAGGTGGAGGCCGAAGTGCACGTTCATCCAGTGCGTCCGGGCGACGTCTATCTGCTCTGTTCGGATGGCCTGTACGACATGGTTGACGATGCCGACATGCAGCACGCGCTGGAAATGTCCGGCGCCAATCTTGAGCTTGCCGCAACGCAGTTGATCCAGATGGCCAACGACAATGGCGGCGACGATAATATTTCGGTGGTAGTGGTCAAGGTACTGCACGAATTCCCGGCAAGCCGGGGACGCTGGTCGAAACTCTGGTCATGGTTTAGATAAGGACGAAAACGGCGATGGCAAAGCTCATACTCAGCATGGACGGTCTGGTTCTCAAGGAAATCCCGCTGCTCAAGGAGCGCATGAGTATCGGCCGCAAGGCGCATAACGACATCCAGATCGACAACATGGCGATCAGCGGCGAGCATGCGGCGGTGGTGACCATTCTCAGTGATTCCTTCCTCGAGGACCTGAACAGTACCAACGGCACGCTGGTCAACGGGCAGTCGGTCAAGAAGCATTTCCTGAAAGATGGCGACGTCATCGAGCTTGGCAAGTACAAGATGAAGTATCTGGCCGTGTCGGTGGCTCCGGGAGAATCCTCGGACTACGACAAAAGCATGATGTTTCAGTCTGGCCCGTTGCCCGACGTGGCCAGGCTCGGCGGCCCCATGGCGGCAGCCGTGGAGTCGGTGCCTGCGCCGGCAAGCGTGCTGCCGGCGGCGGCCATCCAGTTGCTTACCGGCTCCAATGCCGGCCGCGAACTGCAGCTCACAAAAACGCTGACGACACTCGGCAAGCCTGGCGTGCAGGTGGCGGTGATTGCCCGGAGGCCGCACGGGTATTTCCTGACGCATGTCGAAGGGAACCGCTTCCCGCTGGTGAACGGCAGGGCTCTTGACGCGCAGGCGCACTGTCTGCAGGACCACGACGTGATCGAGTTGGCCGGGGTAAAGATGGAATTCTTTCTGAAGAGCTGATGAACGTGCACCTTCGCTTCCGATGGCGTCGGCGGCGCTGTCGCCCGTGCTCCGGCCAGGCGCCAGGCGGTAGCGGCGAGGATCGGGCGGTGTGCTCATGAAAGTCAGGATACTGGGCTGCAGTGGCGGGATCGGCGGGCCTCACCTGCGGACCACCTCGATGCTGGTTGACCATGACCTGCTGGTCGACGCGGGAACGGGCGTGGCCGACCTCTCGCGTGACGAACTGGCCGGTATCGACCATGTCTTCCTGACCCATTCTCACCTCGACCACATCGCCTCGCTCCCCTTGCTGATCGATTCGGTGAGCGACCTGCGCGAGCAGGCCCTGACCGTCCATGCGACGGCCGCGACCCTCGAAATCATCCGCAAGCACATCTTCAACTGGGCGATCTGGCCGGATTTCACGCTGATCCCGAGTCGCGAAAAGCCGCTGATGCAATATCGGCCGATCACTCTCGGGCAGTCGGTCTGCCTTGGTCAGCGGATGATTACCGCGTTGCCAGCCGAGCATACCGTGCCGGCGGTCGGTTATCAGCTTGACTCGGGCGCTGCAAGCCTGGTGTTTACCGGTGATACGACGGTCAACGATGCCTTCTGGCCGGTGGTTAACCGCATCGGTAATCTGCGTTACCTGCTGATCGAAACCGCTTTTGCCAACCGTGAACAGCGGCTTGCCGAAATCTCCAAGCATCTGTGTCCGAGCATGCTGGCCAGCGAATTGCGCAAACTGGCGATCGACGCCGAGATCTATATCAGCCACCTCAAGCCTGGCCAGGCCGAGCTGACCATGGCTGAAGTCCGGCAGAGCGCTGGTGATCTTGCGCCGAAGATGCTGCAGAACAATCAGGTTTTCGAGTTCTGAGCAGCCGACAGTGCACTTGATCGCGACCATCAGCGCTAACTTTCCGATCGCGGGTTTCACTTCGCTGGCCGAAGTTCGGCGCCGCTGCGCCGCTGCGCCCCTTGGTCAATGACGGCCTGGAGATGAGCACCTCCTGGTCTCTTGACAACAATCTCGGCGACATGAGTCGTCGGCTGGGGTTCTTCAAGAACCTGCAGCGGCTGACCAACAAGATCCACGGAACCGACAACGCCGACGAGATCGTGTTCGAGCTGTCCGAGGACATCTGCGGCCTGTTTCACTGCGAACGGCTGACCATCTACCTGCTCGGAGACGACCGGCAGAGCATCGTCGCCAAGGTAAAAACCGGGCTTGCAGCGGAGCACGAAATCAGCCTGCCGATCTGCGAACAGAGCATCGCCGGCTACGTGGCGGCGACCGGCAAGACGGTCAATATCCGCGACGTCCACGATCAAGCCGAGCTGCTTCGCCACAGCCCGAGCCTGCGCTTTCTCGATGCGGTCGACCGGCGCAGCGGTTACCGGTCGCGGCAGATGCTGGTTGCACCGATCTGCAGCGCGGCGAACGGCGACCTGCTGGGCGTCGTGCAACTGCTCAACAGCCGCTCGGATACGCCTTTCCCGGTGGTCGCCGAGGAAGGCGTGCAGGCGCTGGCGCAAACCCTGGCGGTGGCTTTCGCGCAGCACCAGAAAACACGTCCGACACTCCCGGGCAAGTACGATGCACTGGTCAGCGATGCCGTGATGTCGACCGCCGAACTCGACCGCGCCAGGCAGTTGGCCCGCCAGCAGGACGTCGAGCTTGAGGAACTGCTGAGCAGCCAGTTCGCCGTCAAGCGGCCGGCGATCGGCGCGGCGCTGGCAAAATTCTTCGGCGTCCCGTACGAGCCCTTCCGGGCGGGTCGCATCCGGCCGTTGAAGCTGCTGAAAGGCCTCCCGCGCGATTCGCTCGAAGCGAATCGCTGGCTGCCGGTCGCCGAGACTGCCGATGGGGTGGTCGTCATGGCAGTCGATCCCGAGCAGATCAAGCGCTCGCGAGCGGCCAGCGAGGTCTTCCCCGATCGCCCGATCGCCTACCGGGTGACTACCCAGCGCGAGTTCGCGCAGTCGCTTGGCCAGTTCTTCGGCGCTCCGTCGCCGATCGATGCGGTCGCTGGATGGTCGTCCGAAGGCGACGCCGACGACGCGAGCGATGTCGGCAGCAACGCCGAGGTGCTCAGCGGCGCCGCCGACACCGAACTGGCCCGACTGGTGAACAAGATCATCGTCGACGCCTGTCAGCAGGGCGTTTCCGACATCCACATCGAACCCCGGTCGGGCCTGGAAAAGATGCTGATCCGCTTCCGTCGCGGCGGCGCCCTGGCGCGGTACAGCGACGTTCCGGCAGCGTGCCGCAGCGCCCTGATTGCCCGTATCAAGATCATGTCCGACCTCGACCCCGCCGAGCAGCGGCGGCCGCAGCACGGCAAAATGAAGTTCAAGAAGTGGGGGCCGCTGGACATCGATCTGCGGGTCGCGACGCTGCCGACCGCCGGCGGCATCGAGGACGTCGTGCTGCGGATCGTCGCTGCCGGCGAACCGATCGGGCTCGACGATCTCGGCATCACGGCGCATGACCTCGAACGGCTGCAGGCGCTGATCGACAAACCGCATGGGCTGTTCTTCGTCTGCGGCCCGGCCGGGTCGGGAAAAACGACCACCCTGCATGCGATCCTGAGTCACCTCAACCGGCCGGAAACGAAGATCTGGACCGCCGAAGACCCGGTCGAGATCACCCACAAGGGGCTGCGCCAGGTGCAGGTCGACCAGCCCGCCGGGCTCGATTTCGCGGCCGTGCTGCGCGCCATCCTGCGCGCTGACGCGGACGTGATCATGGTCGGCGAAATGCGCGACCAGGAAACCTTGGCGGTCGGCATCGAAGCGTCGCTGACCGGCCATCTGGTACTCGCCGGGCTGCACACAGGCGGCGCAGCGGAATCGATCCGGCGGCTGCTGGACATCGGGATCGATCGCTTCAGCCTTGCCGATGCACTGCTTGGCATCCTCGCCCAGCGCCTGGCGAGGCGCTTGTGCAAGGCCTGCAGGGAGGCCTATCAGCCGACCCCGGAAGAGTTCCGGCAACTGCTCGTGGAGTATGCCGACGAAGTCGGGCAGACGACTCCGTGGCAGAGCGACCCGCAGGCTGCGGCAGAGCGCGTGCACGCCGACTGGCTGCAGCATTACGCCAGCAACGGCCGCTTCACGCTGTACCGCGCGCGCAGCTGCGACGCCTGTGCCGGCAGTGGCTACCAGGGTTGGGTCGGCGTGCACGAACTGCTGACGGCCAGCGAGCTAGTCAAGCAGCAGATTCAACAGCGCGTGCGGGTCGCCGAATTGCACGCCGGCGCGCTCAATGAAGGCATGCGCACGCTCAAGATGGACGGCATCGAGAAAGTCCTGGCCGGAATCATCGACCTCAAGCAGCTGCGGGCGGTCTGCAGCAGGTAGCGCCGGCGCTCCGTCCAGCCGACGACACGTCTACACCAGCCCACGACGCCGTCACGCCGCCGGCGTGCGCGCTCCCGGCGCGCTGGCCGTCAGGCGTAAGCCTCCGCCGCCCGCAGTGGCGCTCCCGCCTGGTCTTTCGCAGACAGCGCCGGCTCGCCGTCGAGTGGCCAGCGAATGCCGATTTCCGGGTCGTTCCACAGGATGCAGCGCTCGTGCTCCGGCGCATAATACTCCGTGGCCTTGTAAAGAAAATCGGCCGTTTCCGAAAGCACCAGGAAGCCGTGGCCAAAGCCCGGCGGAATCCACAGCATGCGCTGGTTGGCGTCGGAAAGCTCGACGCCTTCCCAGCAGCCGAACTTCGGCGACGACCGGCGCAGGTCGACGGCGACATCGAATACCGCACCACTGGTTACCCGCACCAGCTTGCCCTGTGGCTGGTGCAGCTGATAGTGCAGGCCGCGCAAGACGCCCTTGCGCGACCGCGAATGGTTGTCCTGAACGAAATCCACGTCCAGGCCACGGTCGGCAAAAGCCTTGCGATTCCAGCTTTCGAGGAAGAAGCCGCGGGCGTCGCCGAAAATCCGGGGCTCGATGATCATGACATCGGGGAGCTGCGTCGTGGTGATCTTCATGGGCAAGGCCTCGGCATTCGGGATTTGGCAAGGACCAATGGGCGATCAGGAGCGATCACCAGCGATTGCTGGCGGTCGTCGCGAGGCGGCTTCCCGCCCGCCAGGCTGCGGCTATTCGTTCAGCAGTCCCAGCAGATATTGCCCATAGGGATTCTTCTGCATCGGCAGCGCCAGCGCCGCGAGCTGCTCGGCGGTAATGTGACCACGGTGGAAAGCAATCTCCTCCGGGCAGGCGATCTTCAGCCCTTGCCGCTTCTCGATGGTCTGGATGAACATGCTCGCTTCCAGCAGTGACTCGTGGGTGCCGGTATCCAGCCAGGCGTGGCCGCGGCCCATCATCGAAACGCCCAGTTCGCCCCATTCCAGGTACTGCCGGTTCACGTCGGTGATCTCCAGCTCGCCCCGGGCGGACGGCTTCAGGCGGCGCGCCACATCGACCACCCGGCGATCGTAGAAGTACAGACCGGTTACCGCGTAGTGCGATTTTGGTACGGCCGGCTTTTCTTCCAGGCTGACGGCCCGCCCGCCGTGGTCGAACTCGACCACCCCGTACCGTTCGGGATCATTGACCCGGTAGGCGAACACCGTGGCGCCATGCTGCTGGGCATTGACCGCCTGCAAATCCCGAGCCAGCTCGTGTCCGTAGAAGATGTTGTCGCCCAGTATCAGCGCCGAAGGCCCGTCGCCGAGAAAATCCGCGCCGATGATGAAGGCCTGCGCCAGGCCATCCGGGCTGGGCTGCACGGCGTAGCGGATGTCCAGCCCCCACTGCCGGCCATCGCCGAGCAGCTGCTCGAAGCGTGGCGTATCCTGCGGCGTCGAGATGATCAGGTACTCGCGAATCCCTGCCATCATCAGCGTCGTCAGCGGGTAGTAGATCATCGGCTTGTCGTAGATCGGCAGCAACTGCTTGGAGACCGCCAGTGTTGCCGGGTACAACCTGGTGCCGGAGCCGCCGGCGAGGATGATCCCTTTTCTGGGTGGACGGCCGCTGCCAAGCGGTGCCGGGGTGTGGACAACTGTCATTTCGAGGTTCTCCGGAGAGGGCGGGGACAAGCCTGGAAGCTTGTTGACCACCCGGGCCCCGGATGTTAGCCCAAACACGGCATTCCGGGAAATGCCGGTCGAGCCGGGTGGTGCCATCGACCCGCGCAGAACGCCTGGCCGGTGCCGCTGTTTCGTCGTGTGCGCCGCGGGACGAGGTGCAAGGCTGGGGCGGCAAGCGCAGCCCAAGCGAAATCAAGACCGACCAGACCGATGCGAGACGGCTTACGCGTCTTGCGTCAAGTGGCGGGGTGGTCCGGATCTACCGCATCGGCTGCCCGTCCAGGCTGATCAACTTTGCAGGTGCTGGCGCCGCGGCAGCAAGGCGGCGATCCCGATCAGCCCCGCAGCCATCAGGGCAGTCGTTTGCGGCTCGGGAATTGTTCCGGAAGTCGTCTGTTTCTCGGCGAAATAGACATTGTCGAGGCCGATTCCCAGGTCGTTACTGAGAGCGCCGTTGGCGCGGCCCAGAAAACTGAACTGCGCGGTGCTGGCGTCCGCCAGCCAGTCCAGCGAAAAGTGCGCCCAGTTCATTGGCGAGGTGGCGGTGCTGGCCAGCGACAGGTTGGTGAAGGTCTGCTCGTTGCCGCCGTTGATGCTCATCCCGAGCGTGCTGAAGCCAAACGGCAGATAATTGCCGACGTCAAATGACAGCGTGTAGACCTTGCCGATGGCTGTATCGACGGCGTCGGATCGCAAGCCCTTGTTATAGCCGGTAATGCCGGTCAGGTCGATCCACTGCCGCCCGTCGCTGGCTTTCAGCCCGAGGTAGGTGTCGGGCGTATTGTGTACCTGGCCGCCAAGCACCGTCCAGCCCGTAATCTCGGTCGATCCCGGGTTGTAGAGGTGGTAAATGTTGGTCCCGACAATGTCGGGTGTTTCGAACGATCCGTTATTCAGCAGGTTCGCGGCGCTGGCCGGAACCGCGGCGCAAACCGTCAGTGCGGCGAACAGTAAACTATTTGTCACAGAGGATTCTCCCTGGTTGTTGATGGTGAAAGGCTACCGTGAAGCGTGCGTCCGGTCTGGAACGCCGAGCGCGCACGCTGCCCGCCAGCGACAGCGGCGCCGGCGCAGCGTTCGTGCAAAGCAAATTTCGCGCCCATGCCTGAGTGTCCTGCCGATGGCAATGCTCCATGGTGAATTATCAAGCACTTGCCGACGCAGGCCCTTGCCGCGGATTCCCAAAACGCGTCATCTCCGCGACATTGACACTGCGCGCTGTCAAGTTTTCCGACAATCATGTCGGCGACGGGCGGGCTGCTGCGACCGGGCGCCGAGTGCGAACCTGCAGGCGGCCGCGGCGGTCCGGGCAGGTGTCGGTTGCCGAGGCTCTATCGAGATCTGCGGATGCGCTACTCTAGCGCATCGCAAATGCCTCCTGATGGAAGCGCAGCTTGCCGTGCCAGGCGTCACGCAGTCCTGCGTGCAGTCCATCGGCGAGGCGCTGGGGACCGCAGAACCAGACCTCGACCGGGCGCGAGCGGTCGTGTTCGGCGGCGAGTTGCTCCGCGCTGAGCCGGTGACCCTGCATGGCGCCATGGATCCGCAGGCGGATTGCCGGCAGGCGCTCGCACAGTGCCGCCAGCTTCGACACGAAAGGATCGGTGTCGCGATCACGGCTGCAGTAGTGCAGGTCGGCTGACGGCGCGTCGCCGGGCCGCTTCTGCAGTGCTTCCAGCCAAGCCAGGAAGGGCGTCACGCCGATGCCGCCGGCGATCCAGATCTGCTGCGCTCCGCGCTGGCGGTGAGCGAGGTCGAAGCGCCCGTACGGCCCTTCGACTTGCACCGGCTGGCCAGCCGTCAGGCGTCTGGCGAGGGTCCGCGTGTAGTCGCCGAGGGCCTTGATCTGGAACGAAACCTCGCGCTTGCCGCAGTCAGCGCTGGCAATCGTGAAGGGATGCCGGCCCTCGCCCTGATCGAAGCTGACGAAGACGAATTGGCCCGGTCGATGCCCGCGCCATCCCTCGGCCAGGCGGCAGCGTACGGCGAGGACATCGGGGGCGGTGTGGGCGACGTCGATTACCTCGCCCGGTACCTGCCGCGAGCGACCGATCCGTCCGCCCAGCGACAGCACACTGCCGTAGACGCCGCCGACGATCAGCGCGGCCAGCAGCACCCCTACCGGTCGACTCCAGTACGCCCAGGGCGCCAGCAGCAGCGCGTGTACGGCGAGCATCAAGTAGAGCACCGGCATCACCCGGTGCAGGAGACGCCACGGCCGGTACGGGAAACGCTTCCACAGGGTGATCGCCAGCATCGCCAGGAGGACGTAGATCGCCCATTCACCGAAGTCTTCCGCCAGGTCGCGCAGGACTTCCAGAAAGCCGCTGTAGTTCTCCTTGGCTGGCCGGCCCTGGCGACCGACGATCGCTTTCAGGAGCTCGCTCGAGGCCTCGATCAGCCAGTGCAGCGCAGCGAATCCGCCGGCCAGGATGCCCGCCCACTTGTGCGTGCGGTACACACGGTCCATGCCGCCCAGCGGCGTTTCGAGCCACGCCGGCCGGGTGGCCAGCAACATCGCCACCGACAGCAGCGAGATCGATAGCAGGCCGCTCAGGTACAGCGCCTCCTGGCGCAGCACCCACGGCGCTGCGCCGCCAGTTGGCGCGCCGGCGACCAGAGCCTCCCAGCCCCAGGCCAGCGAGACGATGGCAATGATCAAGGTGAGAAGGGTGTGCATGGTCGGTACCTCGCTCGCTTCGCCAGTCGGCACGATCCGGACCGGCTAGTCCTCGTAGTAGCCGCGATCCGCGGCGGCGTGGCAGGCGACGCAGTTGGCCTTGGTGCGGACGTCCTGGTGCTTCCATTCCCAGGCGGGAACTTCACGGTGCTCGCGTACCCATTTCCGAAGTTCGGTAATCCGCAGCGGCGCGTTGGTCGTCGACGTGCCGCGCAGCAGCTTGTCGCCGTAGCGCCGACCGCCGGCATCGCCGGCGTTGGCCAGCAGGTAGTCGGTGATCCGCCTGGCGGTCGCCGGATCGACGCTGGCATCGTCGCCGAAATGGTTCTTGAGATCGGCCATCATCCGTTGCCACGAACTGGCGGGAAGCATCGAAGGCGGAAAGGCGAGGTGGCAACTGCCACATTCCTCCTTGACCACAGGGTCGCCGACTGGCGCGAAATAGTGGCTGCCGCCGGCTTGCGCCCGTTGGAAAAGGAGCGCCGAAAGGGCGATGGTGACCAGGCCGATGGCAAGCGCGCGGTAGGGTATGTTCATGGGGTCCTCCGGGGATCGGGATTGAAGGGAGTTGATGACCGTTGCCGCCTAACGGCTGAGCATGAAGCTGAGCCAGTCGCCTTTTTCCTGCGGCGTGCATTCGCGGCCGAGCACGTCATGGCAATTGCGCTTGAACCATTTTTCGACCTTGGCCGGATCGCTGTAGCGGCCAGGACTCGCCGACACGGCGACCGGCTCGATGGTTTTGCCGGCGGGTGTACGGCCGGCCGTGCGCGGGTCGTTGGCATGGCAGCTGGTGCACGCCGGCGTATCGGCCTTGCCGCCGGTGAACGACTTGCGGTGAAAGGCTTCGCCGCGCGCCGCGGAGAACCCGGTGAAGGCCGGGTCGGCCTTGTTCGCCGCCGCGGCATAGCCGGCAAGCAAGTCGTCGCGTGGCGCGGCCTGGGCCGTGGCGCTGGCCAGCGCCAGCGTGAGCCCCAACAGCAGCGTTTTTTTCTTCCTGTTCATGGTTCATTCCTCACCGGTCGGGTTCGACATGACGCCACTTTGCCTGGCTGACGCTGAACGGATGATGAAGCACTCGTTAATCCTGCGTTCAGCCATGCGGGCGTAAAAACAAGGCTCGGGGGCGGGCTGCAACCAGCCGGCGCGGTGGTTCGGAAAGTCTCTGCCGGAAAAGTCGCGTCCGTTACACTCTGGAGATGATCCGCGTGAACAAAACCTGGCGTGGCGCTGTTGCCCGGCGCCTGTTGTCCGGCCTGATCGCCGCGTCGCTGCTGGCCTGGGTCGACATGGGGCTGGCCGGCGACGGACACGGCGGTGACCATGAGCGTGCGCGTCAGGCGCTCGAAGCCGGCGAGGTCCTGCCGTTGCGGACGATCATCGAGCGCGTCGAGCGCGACTACCCGGGCCAGGTCATCGAGGTCGAACTCGAGCGTGAGCACGGCCGCTGGGAATACGACATCAAGCTGCTGCGCAGCGGCGGATCGCTGGTCAAGCTCAGGATCGACGCCCGCGACGGCCGCATTCTCGGCGTCAAGGGGCGCCAGGCCGGCGGGCAAGGCGAGCGCAGCCGCCGCGCAGGAGACGAGCACTGATGCGCATCCTGATTGTCGAGGACGAGCCCTTGCTGCAGACGCAACTGGCCGATTCCCTGCGGGCGGCGGGCTATGCCGTCGATACGGCGAGCAATGGCGTCGACGCCCTGCACCTTGGCGACAGCGACTCGTACGATGCGGTCGTTCTCGACCTCGGCCTGCCGCAGATCGACGGCATCACCGTTCTCCGGAAGTGGCGCACCGCGGGGCGGGCGATGCCGGTGCTGATCCTGACGGCGCGCGACGGCTGGCACGAAAAAGTCTCGGGCATCGACGCCGGCGCCGACGACTATCTGACCAAGCCATTCCACATGGAAGAACTGCTGGCCCGCCTGCGCGCGCTGATCCGCCGCGCCGGCGGCCACGCCAGCGCCGAACTGGTCTGTGGGCCGCTGACGGTAGACACCCGCAACAGCCGCGCGACGGTGAACGGTCAGGCCTTGACGCTGACCAGCCACGAGTACCGGGTGCTGGCCTACCTGATGCATCATCGCGAGCAGGTGATTTCTCGCACTGACCTGGTCGAGCACATCTACGCGCAGGATTTCGATCGCGACTCGAATACCGTCGAAGTGTTCATCGCCCGCCTGCGCAAGAAACTCCCGCCAGGCCTGATCGAAACCGTCCGCGGTCTCGGCTATCGTCTGACTGCTCCCGGATGACGTCGCTGGTGCAGCTTTCTCCACTCGCCGGGCGCGGGTCGCTGCGCATTCGCCTGCTTGCCGGAACGTTGTTCTGGATCGCCACGTCGATCGCCGTCGCTGCCTGGGGTTTGAGCAGCCTGTTCCGGCAGCACGTCGCGACGCAGTTTCACGCCGAGTTGAAGACCCACCTCGACCAGCTGACTGCCCACCTGACGGTCGACGCGCAGGGGCAGCCGAAGCTGGCCCTGGCCCTCAGCGACCCGCGCTTCAGCCTGCCCTACAGCGGGCTCTACTGGCAGATCGACGACCTCGCGGCAGCCGGTAGTACAGAAGCGGCTGCGGCAGCCGGCACAGCTGTGGTCCGGCTGGCGACCGGACGCCTGCGCTCGCGTTCCTTGTGGGATACCGTGCTCGCCGTACCGCCAGACGCTCCCGCCGACGGCGAGATTCATTCACACCGGGTCGCAGGCCCGGCAGCCACCATGCTTGGGATGGCCGAGCGCGTCGTACGCTTCAACGAGCCACTTGATGAGCCACTTGAACAACTCGACCATCGCCCCGACGGGCCGCCGAGATCGTTCCGGCTGATCGTCGCCGCCGACGAGCGACTGCTGGTCGAACCGGTGGCAAGCTTTAACGGCGCGCTGTGGCTTGCTCTTGGCGTGCTCGGTGTCGGTCTGCTGATCGCCGCGCTGGTGCAGGTGCTGATCGGGCTGGCACCGTTGCGCAAGTTGCGCACCGCGCTCGGTCGTGTGCGCAACGGCGCCGCGCAACGCCTCGAAGGCGAGTTTCCCGCCGAAATCATGCCGCTGGTCGACGAGTTCAACACCGTCCTGGCGCAGAACGCCGAGGTTGTCGAGCGCGCCCGCACGCAGGCGGGCAATCTGGCCCACGCGCTGAAAACGCCGCTGAGCGTTCTCGCCAATGCCGCCGCCGCCGCCGGCAGCGACGAAGCGCTCGCCCGCCTGGTCGTCGGCCAGGTCGATGCAGCGAAGCGGCAGGTCGACTACCACCTGGCGCGCGCCCAGGCCGCCGCGGCGGTGCGCGTCCCCGGCGCACGAACACCGCTGCAACCGGTACTCGAAGGACTGTTGCGGACCATGCGACGCCTTCACGCCGCGCGGCCACTCGAACTGGTGCTGAATCCGCTGGCGGAAAGCCTGACTTTTCGCGGTGAGCAGCACGATCTGCAGGAAATGCTCGGCAACCTGCTCGACAACGCCTGCAAATGGGCCAGCAGTCGCGTCGAGGTCGTCGCCCACCTCGACCGGGGGAGGTTGATGATCTACGTGGATGACGACGGGCAGGGGATCGCTGCCGGCGACCGCGATGCCGTGCTCCGCCGCGGCGTTCGCGCCGACCAGCAGGTGCCCGGCACCGGGCTGGGGCTGTCAATAGTCGACGACCTTGCGCAGCTCTACGGCGGTGAACTCAAGCTCGCAGAGTCGCCGCTGGGCGGCTTGCGGGTACGCCTGCAGTTGCCGGCGGCCGGCGGCGGCGGCGCGGGTGGACCGGGGCCGGGCTAGGGGCACAAATACGCCCGCGTGGCCGTCCCCTGCAGCTTGACCGCACTGGAGCGAACCGCACATACTTCAGGCGATCCCGCCGGGTTTCCCGCGCTTAGCTCCTTTGCTGCCTCCTGACTACCGGCAAACTGGCGGCGAATTTCCGGAGCAAGACCAACAATGATCGACATGAAGACCATACGTGCCGCCGCCGCCAGCCTGGTAGCTGCCGCCAGCTCGCCCGCCCGCGTCATCCTGTTCGGATCCTACGCGCGCGGCACGGCGGACGAGGGTTCGGACCTCGACCTGATGGTTATCGAACGAGAAGTGCCGGACAGGGCGGAGGAATACATGCGTTTGATGGATGCCGTGGGTCGGCTTGCTCCAGGGGTTGGACTGGATTTGCTGCTCTACCCTCTGAGTGAATTCGAGCGGCGTGGCCAGGTGCCCGGCACGGTGTTGTTCGAGGCACGCTGCGAAGGTCAGGTGTTGCATGACGCCCTCCCTTGAGGAAGCCTTCCGGTTGCTGCGCCTTGCCCAGCGCGATCTGCAGACCTACCATATCCTCGCCGCCCATCCCGATGCCTCCTTGGTCGCCACCTGTTTCCATGCCCAGCAGAGCGTTGAGAAGGCGCTGAAGGCTGTCCTGACCGCGTGTCGCGCGACCGTTCCCCGCACTCACAACCTGGAAGAACTCGGATTGCTGGTGACAGAGTGCGGTATCGGCCTGCCCGCTCCCGCGAGGGACTTGCGACGGCTCTCTCCTTTCGCGGTGGACTTTCGCTATGACGAAGAAACGATTGCGCTGATTACCACGGAAGCGGCTGGCCTGCTTGCGGAATCCGTATGCCAGTGGGCGAAGGCGTTGATCGAGGCGACCAGCCAATGAGCGACATTGCCGCCCTAGTTGAAGCCGAATTCAGGAGTCGGCTGGAAGCTTATCGCATCGCCCGTGCCGACATACCAGAGCATGCCGGGATCGAGGAATCCGTGCTGTCGGGTGGCTACAGTTACCGTCAGGTTCTGGAACTGGTACAGAACGGCGCCGATGCCATCCTGGAAGCCAATGAGCAATCCGACTGTGTTCAACAGGATGCCCGTATCGAAGTCGTCCTGCATGGCCAGCATCTTTACGTCGCCAACACCGGTGCGCCCTTGAGCCCGGAAGGAGTCATAGCCCTGCTGCATTCGCATTCCTCACCGAAGCGCGGCAACCAGATCGGTCGTTTCGGCCTTGGTTTCAAATCCCTGCTGCGCCTTGGCGGACGGCTGGATATTCTCAGCCGCAGTGGCTCACTGCGCTTCTACCCGGAGCACTGCAGGAACGAGATACGCCGGAAATTGGCACTGGACGACAGCACGCCCGTGCCGGGCTTGCGCCTTGCCTGGGTCTTGGACCGGCAAGCCGAGGAAGCGACAGACCCCATCCTCGCGGGGCATTCCTGGGCCACGACGATCATCCGCGCGGAGATCAGCAACCCAGACATCATTCCGCACCTGCAGGAGGAAGTCCGCAAGTTTCCCGCCCCTTTCCTTCTGTTCCTGCCGGTAGCCGTTTCCCTGGACCTCGACGCTGGAGATGGTGCCAGGCGCCAACTCAGACGGATACCGGATGGCCCGGACTTCCGGCTCTTCGACGGTAACGAAGAATCCCGGTGGCGGTTCGTCGAGACTGCAGAAGTCCGTGTTACCGACACCGCCGCCAAGGCGGACGCGACCCATCTGCACGCCCGTGAGGTGGTCCCTCTTGCCTGGGCAATGCCGCTGGATGCGAAGCGCGAGTCTGCGGGTCACTTCTGGGCTTTTTTCCCCACCGATACCGCTACCCACCTGCCGGGCATCCTGAACGCACCGTGGAAGGTCAACAACGATCGCAGTGCGCTGATAGCAGGCGAGTGGAACAACGCCTTGATGCGCGAAGCGGCGGGGTTGATCGCTCGCACGCTATCCGAACTCGCTACTGAGGCGGACCCCGGACGGCCGCTCGACGCCTTCCCTCGTCGGTTGGAACGTCAGGACGACCTCGCCGCGCCGTTGGTCGAAGCCCTCTGGGCGAGAATCCTGGCGGCGGTGATCATCCCGGATGCCCAAGGCACACCGCAACCATCAGAGGAACTGAAGCGACCTCCCTTGGACGATGCGGACTCGCAAGGGCAGTGGCGCGAATTGGCGCCAGTGGAGGCACGGGTACGCTGGGTGCATCCCGCCTGCCTCACCGGCGACCGACCGAAACGGCTCGAAGCGCTGGCGGAGAGGCTTAGCAAGGCTAAAGCCGTGGGCTTGTCCCGAGCCGAGGCGTCGGACTGGTTTGCC
>DPSD01000228.1 GCA_003538495.1 Accumulibacter sp. | reverse complement strand
CCGCGCACCCGGCGGGTCCACTACGACTGGCTGGAGGCCGGCGAGCACACTCAGCGCACGGTCGCCCAGCTCTCGCAGCAGTTGCGCCGTTTTCTCGACGATCAGGCGTGGCTCGAGAACCGCCGGATCATGGAAATCCTGCACGGCATCGAAGCCAAGGCGCTGGCCTTGCGCGAGTCGCCGCCGGCCGGCGAGGTGATGCGCATTGCCGACACCGGCGCCGACATCGAACTGCCGATGGAGCGGCCGTTGTACACGCCGCCGATCAAGCCGTCGATCGCCGATCGGGTGCTCGAGTCGGGTGACGAGGACGTCGACGCAGCGGTGCTGTTCTCGCAGGTGGTGGTAGACCGCGCACAGCTCGCCAGGCACATCCGGCAGGCGCTGCAGGAGCGCTCGCAAGTCACACTGCGCGAGCTGTGTGAGACGCGTCCGCTCGAGCACGGCCTGGCCGAACTGGTCGCCTATCTGCAACTCGCCGGCGACAGCTTCAAGTCGGTGATCGACGAAAACGTCAGCGAGCTGATCGTCTGGCACGGCGCCGGGCCGGACGGGCGGGAGTATGTCAAGCAGGCGCGGCTGTCGCGGGTGATCTTTGTCAACGGGTAAGAATTCCCGGGAGATCCCTGAACCCCTTCTGGCCGCCTTGCGCGATCAACGGCTGGTGGTCTTCGCCGGGGTTGGTGTGTCGAAGGGTGATCCCGCCAATCTTCCGGACTTGGCAAAGCTGGCGGAGCAGATTGCGGTCGGCACCGGTGAAGTCCAGTCCGACGCCAAAGACGAAAGTCGGGTCGGTCATCGGGTGAACCGATCTCGCGGCATTCAATGGCACTCCCTCAAGAAAAGCGCTCCTCGACCGCAGGGCAAACTGTTTACACCATTTTTATTTTGAATTTTGCACACTGGCTACCTCTCGTCTGGACTTCACCTGCCGGCCATGAACACCGAATTGCCATCCAGTTGGTGCCGGGCCCGATATGTAGTCGCTGCCGTCCTCTGTCTTCTGACGACGCTAGGGACGCTTCCCTTGCGGGAGTTGCTGGATCTCGCCAACATCGTAATGATTTTCCTGCTGACGGTGTTCGTTGCCGCCGTCTGGCTTGGGCGCGGTCCAGCGGTGATGGCGGCCGTCCTTGCTGTGGCCCTGTTCGACTTCTTTTTCGTTCCGCCGCACCTGTCGTTTGCCGTCGCTGACGGGCAGTATCTGGTGACTTTTGCGGTCATGCTGGCCGTCGGACTGATCACTTCCCACCTGGGCGCACTCCTTTCCGAGCGGACGACCGAAGCTGAGTCGCGGGAACGCGAGACGCGAGCTCTGTACCAATTGGCACGCGATCTTGGCGGCGCATTGACGGTTGGCCAGGTCGCCGAGATCACGCAGCTTTTCCTGGCTACGGTCGACATGGATGTGACCGTGCTGGTCGCCGACACCGGGAAAAGTGGAAGTACGTTCCACGAATTCCACGAGTACGGTAGCCACGAGCTGAATGACCTGGAGAAGGGCTTCGCACGTACGGCCCACGAAAAACGCACGATCGTCGAGACGGATTCACTGGTCGGAATGGGCGTCGCCATCGTGTTTCTGCCGCTCGTTGCTCCGGAGCACGTCGTTGGCGTGCTGGCGCTGGCGCCACGGACGGACGACGTCGACCGCATGCGCTCCCTGCGCCCCTTGCTGGAAGCGGTCGCGTCACTGGTGGCGATCACGCTCGAACGTCTGCACTACGCCGAGGCGGCGCAGAGCAGCGAACTGCAAGTTGCGGCCGAGCGCCTGCGGATATCGATCCTGTCGTCCTTGTCGCACGACTTGCGGACACCGCTGACGAGTCTGGTCGGCCTCGCCGATACGCTGGTGCAACGGCAGCCACCGCTGGACGAGGGCGCCATCGAGACGGCTGGCATCATCCGCGATCAGGCGCACGCGATGCATCACCTGATGTCGAATCTGCTTGACATGGCCCGCCTGCACGCGTGCAACATTACCCTGAACAAGGAATGGCAACCCTTCGAGGAGATTGTCGGTTCGAGTACGCGTCTGCTCACTGCTCTTCTCGCCAGCCGCAAACTTGAAATCGGGCTGCCGCGGGATCTGCCCTTGGTGCACTTCGATGCGGTTTTGCTCGAACGTGTCCTGTGCAATCTGCTCGAAAACGCAGCCAAGTATTCCCCGCCAGGGGCGCCGATCCAAGTGATCGCCGGCACCCGCGAGCAATGGCTGGAGGTCAGCGTAGGCAACGACGGCCCCGGCTTTCCCGCTGGTCGCATGGATCAGGTTTTCGATCTGTTTACCAGGGGCGAGCGGGAGCCGGCGGTGGCCGGCACGGGCCTCGGTCTGGCGATCTGCAAGGCGATCATCGAAGCACATGGCGGCACGATCGTCGCCGAGAACCGTCCCGGTGGTGCCTGCGTGCGGTTCGCGCTTCCCCTCGGCACCCCGCCCCCGTCCATGGAAGAGGAGGAGGCGCCGTGAGCGAGACGACAACGCGCGTCATCGTCGTCGAGGACGAACCGCAAATCCGTCGATTCGTCTGCGATGCCTTGCGCCGGGAAGCTTGTGCTGCGATCGAAGCGGCCACCGCGCGTCAGGGGCTCGACGAAGCCGCTGACGGCAAGGCCGATCTGGTGATCCTCGACCTTGGCCTGCCCGACATGAACGGCATCGACTTCATCCGCGATCTGCGGACCTGGTCGTCGGTGCCGATCCTCATTCTGTCGGCCCGCTCGGCAGAGCACGACAAGATCGCCGCCCTCGACACCGGCGCCGATGACTATCTTGCCAAACCCTTCGGCGTCGGCGAACTGCTGGCGCGCGTGCGTGCCCTGCTCAGACGTCACTGGCACGGTGAAGCGAAGCCGCATCATCAATTCGGCGAGGTCGAAGTGCACCTCTCGCGCCGTATCGTCAGCCGCGGCGGCGCCGAGATTCATCTGACGCAAATCGAGTATCGCCTGCTGGCGGTGATGCTCGCCAACAGCGGCAAGGTGCTGACGCATCGCTACCTGATCCACGAAGTCTGGGGGCCAGGCTATGCCGACCAGGCCCATTACCTGCGCATCTACGTCGGCCGGCTACGCCAGAAGCTCGAAAAGGACCCCACCCAGCCGCAGCACATTCTGACCGAAACCGGCGTCGGCTATCGCTTTCAATCCTGAAGCAAGAGGTAACATCATGTCCGCAAACACTGGCGAGAGCCGCCTGGCCGGCCTGTCGCTGGCTGCCTTGGGCGTCGTTTATGGCGACATCGGCACCAGTCCCCTGTATGCGATCAAGGAGATCTTCGGCGGCGCACACCAGCCGGTGCCGATCACGCCCGATAACGTCATCGGTATTCTCTCGCTGATCTTCTGGTCGCTGATGATCGTCGTCAGCCTGAAGTACGTGACTTTCATCATGCGCGCCGACAACAAGGGCGAAGGCGGCATCATGGCCTTGATGGCGCTGGCCCTGCGGCCAATCGCGCCGGGCTCGCGGCAGCGCCGGCTGATCATCATTCTCGGTCTGTTCGGGGCGGCTCTGTTCTACGGTGACGGGGTGATCACGCCGGCGATTTCGGTACTCTCAGCGGTCGAGGGCCTGGAAGTGGCGACACCCGCCTTCAAGCCTTACGTACTGCCGATCTCATTGATCATCCTCGTGCTGCTGTTCGCGGTTCAGCGCCATGGCACGGCTGCCGTGGGTAGATTGTTCGGACCGATCATGGTGCTCTGGTTCCTGACCCTGGGAATTCTGGGCCTGATCAGCATCGCCCACGACCCGGCGGTGCTGCGCGCGCTCGGCCCGTGGCACGCGGTCCGTTTCTTCGCGGACAACCCGATTCTCGGCTTCTTTTCGCTGGGCGCGGCCGTGCTGGCGCTGACTGGTGCCGAAGCGCTTTATGCGGACATGGGGCACTTCGGGCGCAAGCCGATTCAGATCGCCTGGTTTTGCCTGGTTCTGCCGGCTTTGGTGGTCAACTATTTCGGCCAGGGCGCGCTGTTGCTGCGCGATCCGCAGGCGATCGCCAACCCGTTCTATCTGCTGGCGCCCGCCTGGCTGCTCTATCCGATGGTCGTGCTGTCCACGGTGGCGACGGTGATTGCCTCGCAGGCGGTGATCACCGGCGCTTTCTCGATCACCCAGCAGGCGATCCAACTCGGCTTCTCGCCGCGCATGGAGATCAGCCACACGTCGGATCAGCAGATGGGGCAAATCTACCTCGCCGGTATCAACTGGACACTGCTCTTCGCGGTCATCGTGCTGGTGCTCGGTTTCGGCAGTTCGTCGAATCTGGCGGCGGCGTATGGCATCGCTGTCACGGGCACCATGTTGATCACCGATCTGTTGGCTTTTGTCGTCGCGCGATACATCTGGGGTTGGCCGTTCTGGCGCGCGTTTCTCGGCGCCTTGCCTTTCGCGATCATAGATCTGGCCTTTTTCTCCGCCAACTCGGTGAAGATCGCCGACGGCGGCTGGTTCCCCTTGCTCTTTGGTCTGGGTGTCTATCTGCTGCTGTCGACCTGGAAACGTGGTCGTGATCTGCTCAGCGCCCATCTGGCGATGGATGCAATGGATGCCGGGAGCTTCCTGCAGGGAATCGACGGCGTGACGCGCGTACCAGGTACGGCGATATTTCTTACCTCCAATCCGGACAACGTGCCGCACTCCCTGTTGCACAGCCTGAAACACTACAAGGTACTGCACGAGCGCATCGTACTGCTCTCGGTCCATATCCTGGACGTTCCCCGTCGCACGGACGCGAGCCGGGTAGAGGTCGTACACCGGACCAGTACCCTCTGGCAGGTCAAGGTGTTCTACGGCTTCATGGAGCAACCCAATCTGCCGCAGGCACTGGAAGCCTGTGCCGACTACGAGCTCGTTTTCGATCCGATGGACACCTCGTTCTTCCTCGGTCGGGAAACCCTGATTCCTCGACTGAATACCGATATGTGTCGCTGGCGCGGAAAGCTCTTTGTCTCGATGTTCCGCAACGGCGGCAGCGCCGCCAACTTCTTCGGCCTGCCGGCCAATCGCGTGGTCGAATTGGGGACGCAAGTCGTGCTGTAGAGTCTTGATGTTGACGATCGCGTCGGTCAGGACAGGCTGTTCCTGTCCGGAACCATGCTTTCTTCGCCAAGCGTCGGCGGTATGCCGAGAGGCCAGGAAAAGATCAAGGGTGCGCCGCTGCCGGCGCGACTTGCGGAACGAAACGGCCGCTGTGAGCTTCGACGATGGCACGGCAGATGGCCAGACCCACACCCACGCCGGGCATCGTGCTCGAACTTCTGGAAGATGGCTTCTTCGCGCCCTTTGGGCAAGCCCGGGCCGTTGTCTTCCACCCATACATCAACCTCGCTTTCGCGCAGCGCTGCACCAATGTTGACCTGGGTGCCAGTCAAAACGCTTGAGCACTCGACTAATGTCAGATTTCCTGATCCCG
>DPSD01000416.1 GCA_003538495.1 Accumulibacter sp. | reverse complement strand
TGTTGCAAGGCTGACTGGGTGTGTGGCATGCCCAACAATGGTGGGACCAAGATTTTTTCCGTCAGTGGTGACGTTGAGCGTCCAGGCAATTACGAAGTTCCCATGGGTACGCCGTTCTCTGCATTGCTGGAACTTGCCGGAGGGGTACGCAAAGGGCGGCGGCTGAAAGCGGTGATCCCCGGAGGGTCGTCGGCGCCGGTGCTGCCCGCTGACATCATGATGTCATGCACCATGGACTATGACTCCATCAGCAAAGCTGGATCCATGCTTGGATCGGGTGCTGTGATTGTGATGGACGACAGTCGATGCATGGTGGAGTCGTTGAAGCGGTTGTCTTATTTCTACATGCATGAATCGTGTGGGCAGTGCACACCCTGTCGCGAAGGGACGGGTTGGCTCTGGCGACTTGTGGATCGAATTGACAGAGGGCAAGGGCGAGTCGAGGACTTAGCTTTGCTGGACAACGTGGCTGAGAACATCATGGGTCGCACCATTTGTGCGCTTGGTGACGCCGCATCAATGCCGGTACAGAGCTTCATCAAGCATTTTCGCGACGAGTTCGCGTACCACATCGAACACAAGAAGTGCCTCGTGCCCGTTGATGTCCAGCGCGCCGGCAGTGGCTTCTTTACGGCAAGGGTTTAGGGTACGAGACGATGGAAATCGAAATCGACGGCAAGGTGGTGCAGGTGCCCGACGGCAGCACCATCATGGACGCTGCGCAACAGCTTGGTGCCTATATCCCGCATTTCTGCTACCACAAGAAACTCTCGATCGCGGCCAACTGCCGGATGTGCCTGGTGCAGGTCGAGAAGGCGCCCAAGCCGCTGCCTGCCTGCGCGACGCCGGTGACCAACGGGATGAAGGTGTTCACCCATTCCGAGCTGGCGGTCAAGGCCCAGAAGGGCGTCATGGAGTTCCTGCTGATCAACCACCCGCTCGATTGCCCGATCTGCGACCAGGGCGGCGAGTGTCAGCTGCAGGATCTGGCGGTCGGTTACGGCGGCAGCGCTTCGCGCTATCAGGAAGGCAAGCGCGTCGTCTTCCACAAGGACGTCGGGCCGCTGATCTCGATGCAGGAAATGGCGCGCTGCATCCACTGTACGCGCTGTGTCCGCTTCGGCCAGGAAATCGCCGGGGTCATGGAACTCGGCATGGCCAACCGCAATATGCACGCCGAAATCATGACCTTCGTCGGCCGGTCGATCGATTCCGAGCTGTCGGGCAACATGATCGACCTGTGCCCGGTCGGCGCGCTGACCTCCAGGCCGTTCCGCTACTCGGCGCGCAGCTGGGAGTTGTCGCGGCGCAAGTCGATCAGCCCGCACGACAGCATCGGCGCCAACCTGACCGTGCAGATCAAGAACAACGTGGTGATGCGCGTCCTGCCGCGTGAGAACGAAGACGTCAACGAGTGCTGGATTTCGGACAAGGAGCGTTTTTCCTACGAGGCGCTGAACTCGCCGGCGCGCCTGACCAGGCCAATGATCCGCGTTGATGGCGCGCTGCGAGAAGTCGAGTGGAATGTCGCGCTCGATTATGTGGCGCATGCGCTCAAGGACATCGGCAAGGCCGGCGGCGGGGAGTCGCTGGCCGCGCTGGCGTCGCCGCACGCGACCCTGGAAGAACTCTATCTGCTGCAAAAGCTGACCCGCGGCCTCGGTTCGGGCAGCGTCGACTTCCGTCCGCGGCGCCGCGATTTCTCGGCTGACGGCAAGCTGGGCGGCACGCCGTGGCTGGGCCTTCGCCTCGCCGAGATCAAGGACCTGGACGCGGCACTGGTGGTTGGCAGCTTCCTGCGCAAGGACCACCCGCTGTTCGCGCAACGTCTGCGCCAGCTGGCCAAGAAATGGGGCAAAGTCAGCCTGCTGTCGCTTGGCAGTGACGACCCGCTGATCAAGTTGCACGCACAGCTGGCGGTCGCTCCCGCTGAACTGCCGCTGGCCCTGGCGGCCATCGTCAAGGCCGCTGCGCAACTGAAGAGCGAGCCGGTTCCGGCTGGCCTTGAGGCTGTCGAACCTTGCGCGAGCAGCCAGGCGATCGCCCAGAGCCTGGTCGGCGGCACCAGGAGCGCGATCTTCCTTGGCAACGCCGCCGAACAGCATCCTCAAGCCGCACGACTGCACGCGCTGGCCGCAGAACTTGCGAAACTGACCGGGGCAAGCTGCGGCTTCATCGGCGAAGCCGCCAACAGTGTTGGCGGCCACGTCGCCAAGGCCCTGCCCAGCGCGCTCAACGCCTACGAAATGTTCGCTCAGCCGCGCCAGGGCTACATCCTGCTCGGCGTCGAACCCGAGCTCGATTGCCACAACCCGCAACAGGCTCTGGCGGCGCTCAAGGCGGCTGCGCTGGTGGTCATGCTGACGCCGTTCAGTGATGGTGCGGCAGCTGATTACGCCGACGTGCTGCTGCCGATCACGCCATTTACCGAGACCTCGGGTTCGTTCGTCAACACCGAAGGCCGGGTGCAGAGCTTCAATGGCGTCGTTCGCCCGATGGGTGACGCGCGTCCCGGCTGGAAAGTGCTGCGCGTACTCGGCAATCTGCTGGCGCTGCCGGGCTTCGACTATGGATCGAGCGAGCAGGTGCGCCAGGAAGTCGTCCCGGCCGGCGAAGACTTCGTCTCCGGGTTGGCCAACACCATCAGCGGCGTACCCTGCGCGCTGCCTGCAGAGCCGCCGGCAGGTTTGCAGCGCGTGGCCGATGTGCCGATCTATTCCGCCGACCCGCTCGCCCGTCGTGCGCCGGCACTCCAGAAAACCCACGACGCCGCGGCGCCTGCGGCGCGGATGCGTGCCGACACGCTGGCCACGCTTGGCGTCGGTGACGGTATCCCGGTCCGTGTCCGGCAGGGGGAAGGCGAGGCGGTGCTGACCGCCAGGGCCGACGAGACGGTACCGCCGGGGTGCGTTCGGGTGGCCGCCGCTCATCAATCGACTGCCGCGCTGGGTGACATGTTCGGTTCGATCAACGTGGAGCGTGCATGATGGTCGATGCGCTGCAGGGGCTGTTGCAAGGTCTTTTCGGGTCGGTCTTTCCGCTGGTGTGGGCGTTGATCAAGATCATGCTGATCATCGCCCCGCTACTGCTCGCCGTCGCTTACCTGACGTTCTGGGAGCGCAAGGTGATCGGCTGGATGCAGGTTCGCATCGGGCCCAATCGGGTCGGTCCCTGGGGGCTGATTCAGCCGATCGCCGACGGCCTGAAGCTCTTCCTGAAGGAAGTGGTGGTCCCGACCGGTGCCGACAAGAGCGTCTTCCTGATCGCGCCGATGTTCGCCTTCGCGCCGGCGCTGGCCGCCTGGGCGGTGGTCCCGTTCAACGACACGCTGGTGCTGGCGAACGTCAACGCCAGTCTGCTGTACATCATGTCGATCGGGTCGATCGGTGTGTACGGGATCATCCTCGCCGGCTGGGCGTCGAACTCGAAATACGCCTTCCTGGGGGGCATGCGCTCGGCGGCGCAGATGATCTCCTATGAAATCTCGATGGGGCTGGCGCTGGTGGTGGTGCTGATGGTTTCCAACAGCCTCAATCTGGGTGATATCGTCGGCGGCCAGAGTCGTGGGTTTTTTGCCGACAAGGGGCTCGGGTTCCTGTCGTGGAACTGGCTGCCGCTGCTGCCGATGTTCGTCGTCTACCTGGTGTCGATCGTCGCCGAGACCAACCGCGCGCCGTTCGACATGGCGGAAGGCGAGTCCGAGATCGTCGGCTTCCACTGCGAATACTCGGGGATGGCGTTCGCGGTCTTCTTCCTGGCCGAATACGCCAACATGATCCTGGTGTCGACGCTGACCTCGCTGCTGTTCCTGGGCGGCTGGTTGTCGCCGGTTGGTTTCCTCCCCGATGGCCTGCTATGGCTGTTCATGAAGATCGCCGCGGTACTGTTCTTCTTCCTCTGGATTCGCGCCACCTTCCCGCGCTATCGCTACGACCAGATCATGCGCCTCGGCTGGAAGGTATTCATCCCGCTGTGTCTGATCTGGCTGGTCGTCGTCGGCTGCTGGATGATGTCGCCGTTGAGCATCTGGAAGTGAGAGGCTAGTCATGGGTTCGATGAAGGAAATTTTCAACAGCCTCCTGCTCAGGGAGTTGTTCAAGGGAATGTCGGTCACCGGGCGCTACATGTTCGCCCGCAAGATCACCGTCCAGTACCCGGAAGAAAAAACGCCGCAAAGTTTTCGATTCCGCGGCCTGCACGCGCTGCGGCGCTACCCGAACGGCGAGGAGCGCTGCATCGCCTGCAAGTTGTGCGAGGCGGTTTGTCCGGCGCTGGCCAT
>DPSD01000056.1:7662-12604 GCA_003538495.1 Accumulibacter sp. | reverse complement strand
TCGACAGCCTCGACGAGGCGCTGGCGCTGATCGGCAAGCGCCACGAGTGTGCACGGTTCACGGCCCTGGCCGGGCTGACGCGGCAGCGCCAGCCGCAACTGCTGCCGTGGCTGGCCAAACGGCCGCTGCGTGCGCTCGACCTGGCCGGCGAATGGAGCCGTCTGCTGGCGATTGTCGCCTGGGTCGAGGAGACGTCGAGTCACTCGTCCAGACCCGATGTCTATCTGCGGCAGGTGGACATCGCCGGCGTCCATAGCAAGTTCATCGAGACGCATCGCGGCGTACTCGCCGAATGGCTCGATCTGACCCTGCCGCCAGCCGCGGTCGACCACTCGGCGTCCGGGGTGGGCGGCTTCGCCAGGCGTTACGGCTTTCGCGACAAGCCGCTGCGAATCCGTTTCCGGATTCTCGACCCGGCGCGATCGCGCCTGCCGGGCGACTTCGGCGACGACATCACCCTCGACGCCGGGCGCTTCGCCCGCCTCGACCCCGGTGTCGCACGCGTGTTCATCACCGAGAACGAAATCAACTTCCTGGCCTTCCCGGCGGTGCGTGACAGCTTGATCGTCTTCGGCGCCGGTTACGGCTTCGAGGTTCTGGCGCAGGCGCAGTGGCTGTCACGCTGCCGCATTCATTACTGGGGCGACATCGACACGCACGGCTTCGCCATCCTCGACCAGTTGCGCGCGCTTTTTGGTCACGTCGATTCGTTCCTGATGGATCGCGCGGCGCTGCTCGCCTTCGAAACGCAATGGGGGGAGGAAGACAAGCCGACGCGACGTGATCTGCCGCGCCTGAATCCGGAAGAACGGGCGCTTTACGACGACCTGCGCGACAATCGGCTGCGCAAGGAGCTGCGCCTGGAACAGGAGCGGATAGGTTTCGGCTGGGTGGAGGCGGCGATAGCGAAGCTGCAAGATGCGAACGGCCCTGGCGGACCCGCTGACCGTCATCCACGGTAAGCGAGTTGGCAGCCAGGCATTGGCTCAGCAGCGCAAGTGGGGCGAGACGGGGAATTTTTCCGGGCACCTCGCGGTGGCCGCCGTCGGTCGCTCAGTAGGAATCGCTCCGCGCTTGATGCTGACGCGTGACCAGCGTTTCGTTCGCCGCCATGACTTGAAGAAACCGGGACGATCGCAGGCCGCGCGCGTTGATGGAACAAATGACATTCGCGGCTGGCGCCGCCGAGAGGTGGCTTCACTCGCAGTTGATGGCGTGCTCCCTGGCTCTACCCGTCGCTAGGGTTTGGTGCCGCACAACGTCCCATTTTGATCACACTGCGTCGCGATACCCAAGGCCCCTTGGGCCTCGTTCAAACGCCATATTTCCTGGTTGGTCTTCTTGTTTGGCGCACAGCCGCAGATCTGGCTGGCCGCGCAGCTCTTCCCGACTGCCATCTCCAACCTGAGAATTTCCGAAACGCCGTGCTTGTCGAGCCCGGTGCACGCCTTGGCCACGAGGGCCGGATGGGAGGCGGCGGTGCACAGCGTCGCGTCGCAGGTGTAGCCTACCTGAATCCCTTGGTTGATGCTCTTGTTGTACTCGCTGCACACCTCGTTGCAGCTGATCTGTGGGGGTGCTGCCGGGATGACGGGTGGATTCGGCAAGAGCAGTGGGCAACCCTTGTCGCCTGGCGCATCGGGAATGCAATCGGGGAGTGTGGGGAAGGTGCCGCCGCCAAACGTCGAGTAGGCAGCCGACCAGACCGTGCCGCCGGGGAGTTCGCACCCCTGCGCGGCAGTCAGCTCGGTCCCCACCTGAAACGGCCCCACGTAGGTTGGGCACGCGCATTGCACCAGGAAATTGCCGGTGACCGGGTCGATTTCACCCGTCCTCTGGCACGGTGCGGTCATGCACCCGGCGTAGCGCGTATAGGGCTGCGTGGTACAGGCGTTGTTGTGTACGGCGATCGGGATCTTCTGGTCGAGGGCGAAACTGAAGGTCGAGATCAGGTCCACGTTTTTGCCGGGAAACAGGGTTCCCGTGCGGATGGCCTCACAGACCGGGGCAACTTTTCTGCCCGCCGGGAGGCAGTCGCTGCCATCCCGCTTGCAGGCGATCACGGTATCAAGGTAGACACGGAGGTCCAGGATGGCATTGATGTCTACGAAATAGGTCGACCCGGGCGGTATCTCGAAACAGGTGCAATCGGCAATCGCCGCACCGTCACGGAGATGGCATGGGGTCTGAGTGCCCGCTGCCGATGTTTCGGGTCCCGAGTAGTAGCACAGCGCGATCGGTGAGCCCTTGCAGGCCACAAAATTTTGCGCCGCCACCAAAACGTCTGCCCACGCCGGTGTATTAGGGGTGTCCGGGGGGTAAGGGGTCGTGCACAGGGTGTTGAGATGGAAGCGCTTGTTCCCGAATTCGTCGAGGCTGAAACTCGGGGGCTGCAGGCACGACCCGCTGGACGGCGATGGAGCCGGTCCAGCGCTGAAAGCAAGACCCGATGCGCCCAATCCGCAGAGCACAACAAGCACCATGGCCCAGCGGTGCCACTCCTTCGGTGTTGTCATTGTCCTTACTCCTCTTGTCCAAGGTAGTTGGTTCGACGCAGCCTGACCGATTGACGAGAGCCCTTGTAGTTTAGTCGACAGCGATTTCTACGGCGAACGTCTTTGCACCGCGCGGACACGGCGATCGCATCGAAACACAACTACCCTTGTCGTTGCCTCTGGGAAGTGCTTGTTCCGGTTGGGCGGCGTACGACCGGGCTGGTCTCAGCGCCTGCACTTGCGCAGCGCGCTCTTCGTCAATGACAAGGTAGGGTGCAGAGCAGGCTTTCGCCTGCCGGAGAGGCTTGCGGTGGCGGCGAAGCCGGCCAATGCCGGTAAGGGAAAGGGGCGCCCGTTCGCCATCAGCGCCGCCTCGCCCCAATCGAGAACGGGATGCCGGATCCAGGCGCACCGCAGACGCCGACGAGCCTGGGACCGGGCGCCTGCGATGCCAATGCGCCTCCGTCCCTGCGGTTCGGCTTCGGAGCCCGGTATGGCCGGGCCCGGGTTGTTCAGATGAAGCTATCGGCGAACAGTCCGTCCGCCCAGGTGAACATGTCCTGATAGTTGTCGCCACTGATCTTGGGTGCTTCGCCCAGATCCACCCGCTGCATCCCCTTGCCCTTCACCTTGCCGGCGGCGTCGTAGATGTTGCCATAACTGAAGTTCGCCGACAGCCAGGAGGCCGTCGTGGCTGTGATCGGGCTGAAACAGGCCGAGCTGGTGGCGATGTTCGTGTCCGGCGCCTGGCCGTTCAGGGCACGCAGGATGGCATCCGCGCAGACCTTGGCTTCGGCGTTGGCCATATGGCCCGACTTGGGGACGGCCTGGCCGTCGGTTGCGGGTACCGCGCAGGCATCGCCGATCACGTGGATGTTCGGGTAGCCGCTGACGCCGTAAGTGAGCGGGTCGACCGGCACGAAGCCCTGCGCATTCAGCAGCGGCCAACCGCGGTTGGCGCTGCTTGCCGGGCCGATGGCGGCGGCCCTCTGGTTGGGGATGTAGTTGAGCACGCGGACGTTTGACCAGCTGCCGGCGCTGGTGATGATGCTGCGCGTCTGCGAAATCACCGATGATACGGTGGCGTCGGGGATGTACTCGATCATCCCCTTGTAGATGTGGTTGAAAGCTTCGCCAAACGCGACGGGCTCCGCCTGGATGCCGGCGTTGGCGTCGAGAACGACGACCCTGGCGAACAGGAGCCGTTTCCGTTTCAGATAGTCGGCGACGACGCAGGCGCGTTCATAGGGGCCAGGGGGGCATCGGTACGGTGACTTGGGTACGGTCATGACGAAGGTGTCGTGGTCCCGCATGCTCGCCAGCTGCTTCTTCAGCAGCAGCGTCTGCGCCCCCGCCTGCCAGGCGTGCGGCGTGACGTTCGCATCCCAGGCCCCGGGGTTGTCGGGTGGGGCGATGAAGTCGATGCCGGGAGACAGAACCAGGTGGTCATAATCCAGTGACCTGCCGTTGCTCAGGCTGACACGGCCCTTGCCAGTGCCGCTGCCGTAGTTGATGGCGGTCACACGGGCCTGTATCACGGCCACGCCATAATTGGTTTTCAAGGCGTTGTAACCAAGGGAGATGCGGTCCATGGACAGCGCGCCAGTAAGCACCAGGTTCGAGAGAATACAGGCGATGTGATCTGCATTGGGTTCGACCAGAGTCACGGCGACCTGGCCGCCGCCCCACAGGCGCAGGTACTTGGCGACCGTGGCGCCACCGAAACCGCCGCCGACGACCACCACGCGTGCCGGGGTGGCAGCGCCAAGGGCGCGGGGCAAAGCGGCTGCGGCGGAAGCGATGCCGGCTGCCTGGAGAAATCGTCTTCTGTTGAAGGTATGCATGACGGTGCCTTCCGCGAATTAGTTGGTGCTGCCGCTGGTGTGCGCTGCAAGGTAGTCGGCGATGAGTTTGATCTGCGCATCGGTGTAGCCGCGCGCCTGGCGGTCCATGATGCCTTCGACCGGGCGGCGTTTCATCTCCAGGAGGTCCTTGCGCAGTTCGCTGGCGCTCTTGCCGGCCACCTCGTCAAAGCCCGGGCCGTTGCCGCTGGTGCCGTGGCATTGGGCGCATTGCGCGGCCAGGAGCCGTCCGGCGGGTGGCGCTGCGTGCGCGCCTTGTGTAGCCGCCAGCAGCAGTCCGAAAGGCAGCAGGAGCCGCAGTGGAATAGCCTTGAAAGACATCGTTCATCCCTCCGTAAAAAGAAATACTGCCCGCATCGTTCGAGTTCGCCATGAGCACCCGGGAGGACCGTTCAATTCCTCCTGACCATCAACGCCGCGCCTGGCACGGCAGAATCCCGTCACTGTCGTGCGCACGGTGTTCATTTCGCGGCCAAGCCTGCGTGCATCCGGGCTTTCCCGGGAACGGCCGTTTTCATGAAACCCATGCGAGCCTGATAGGCAAAGCTTAAGGCGACCTTAAGCTGCGTATCGGCTCGCCGCCGT
>DPSD01000056.1:440-7373 GCA_003538495.1 Accumulibacter sp. | reverse complement strand
GGCTCGCCGCCGCTCCGCGATTCCACCCGTCGCGGGCAGGCGGTGCGTTGGCGGCGATCGGGGGGGCATCCCTGGCGCCTGCGCCCCGGGGTGTGCTCCTTCGCCTCGGTCTTGTTCCAGCGCAGAAGACGCCGAACCGATCGACTCAGGCTCAGTTGGAGCGAGCGCAAACATCACCGTGCGCGAGCACCGCTACGTCAAAGCCGGTGACCGCACTCCCTGCGCGGGTGACCAAGGCGAGCGATCCAGGGCCACCGCCTGGAGATGTTCGGAGTCCGGTTCCATTGACGCACGGAAACCTGTTGGTGCACCGCACCAAATGTTGCTATATTTAAACCTCCTGATGGCTTGCTTGACGTCTCCCGGACACCACATGTATATCGTAGATGACCCGACACTGGCCCTGATCGCCCGCTTCGTGGGCGATTCCTCGCGTCAGGAGATCTCGGATACGGAATTCTTTCGTCGACAGATCGCCGCCATCGAAGAGTATGTCGAGGGCTTCCCGCCGGAACAGCGCGAGCAGCGGGCGTTGGCCTGGATCGAGGGCAACGCCATGCACTATCGGCAGCAGTGGCAGAAACAGGCGGCGATCACGGCTCTGGCACTGACGCGCTGCCCTGACTGTCCGCTGGCCGGCGGCAGCCAGCGCACGCCTTGTGCGATTCACACGCGGTGGCTGAAGCTCCTGCAGCGCTATGCCGCGAACGAGCTGTCTTCACACGATTATGTCGCGAAGAGCCTGGCGCTATTGACGGCGCACAAGGAGTGGCTGAAGGTGAGTCATCTCGGCGAGCCCTCACGGTGCCCCAGCCCGACCGGATCTTGCCGGACCTGATCGGGCAGAGCGCTAGCCCTGCCAGGTCGGTGCGGGTGGCGCTTGCAGCCGGTCGGGCATCGGGGTTTCCCGGGTGCGGTGCACCAAATTGCACGGTACCGGGAAGTTTTTCCGTCCTGGTTACGCGGCGAACCTGGTGGCCAACTGAATCCCGGCTCTTGAAGACGTCGACGGCAAGTTGCGGGCTGGCGCGAAGGTCGCCGACGTCGGCGGCGGCCACGGCGCATCGACCATCCTGATGGCGCAGGCCGACCCGGAATCGACCTTCGTCGGCTTCGACCATCGCCCGCCATCGATCGACTGGGCACGCCGCCAGGCCGACCGGACGGCGCTCGGCGAGCGCGCCCGCTTCGAGGTTTCGCGGGCCACGGATTTTCCCGGTGAAGCCTACGATTCGTCGCGGTGTTCGATTGTCTGCGCGACATGGGCGACCCGGTTGGCGCTTCGGCGCATGTCCTGCGCTCGCTGAAAGCGGACGGGACGTGGATGCTCGAGCCCTTCGCCAGCGACCGGCTCGACGACAATGTCAACCCGGTCGGCCGCATCTTCTACGCGACGTCGACGCTGATCTGCACGCCGAACTTGCGGTCGCAGGAGGTCGGCAGGTGTCTGGGCGCGCAGGCCGGCGAAGAGCGCTTGCGCGAGGTGCTCACCCCGGGCTGCTTCGGACGCTTCCGGCGCGCTACGCAGAGCCCGTTCAATCTGATTTTCGAAGCCCGTCCGTAGCCTTCCCGGTAACCTGGAACGCCAGCGCCGCGGCGTTCAGGGGGTGGCCGCAGCGCTGGCTGCATTCGTGTCCCCCGCTTCGTCCAGCCTTGGCCAGCCTCGTCCCGTTTTCTCCGGCTTGAACCGAGTGGCCGTTTGTGCCAAAGTCGCCAGCACGCGCTTCGTTGTCCCTGATGGGTGAGCGTTTCAGCACCACCAATGTTCACCCGCAAGCCGGTGGTCAGCGAGCGGACCCGACGTCGAACAGCCGTGCGCCAGGGAGACATTGCCAATGGCAGCCAGACCACCCTATGTTTTCATGTCCTACAAGCACGAGCCGAACACCACCGGGCTGACCGAGCAGTTTTACCAGCAGCTCCGGATGTACCAGAAGGGCCTCGGTTTGGCCGGCGTGTTCATGGACAAGGACAAGCTCGCGGCGGGCAGCGTGTGGCGGTCCGAGGTCCAGGCGGCGCTCGACCAGACCACCCATTTCGTGGTGATGCTCAGCAACCGCTACTGGCTTTCGGACGAATGCCACAAGGAACTGGCGTACGCTGTCGGCCGCTATCAGCAAGGCGGCGCTGACGCGATGCGCCTGCTGTTCGTGCAAACCCAGGAAATCGAGCCGGATCTGCTGCTGTTTGATCCGGATGCCGCCGATCCGAACGTCGCTTTCGTCAACCGCGAGTTCAGCAAGGCGGTCACGAAGCTCGAAAAGGTTGGCGACCTCCAGTTTCTCGGCCCCTTCGACGAGTTTGCCCGACTGATCCGGCTGCCGCCCGAGAACGACCCGCTGCTCGGCGACGCCATCCACCAGCTGGTCATGCGCTTGAAGGCCACACTTCCGGCGAAAAACTGAGTCCCGGCATGGCCAGAGACAGCTACCGGCAGCGCCTGGCGTCGCAGCAGCAGACCGACAGCGGCGATGGGCAGTCGGCCACCGGGGGGCCTGGCCATCGCGTTGTCCGGGCCATCTGGGCTCAGGATGACAAGGCGGTTCCGATCGTGCAGGAGTTTCGCGCCAAGTTCCTGCGCTACCCGCGTGATGACTGGCAACGCCGGATCGAGCTGGCCGACTTCGAGGTGTGCCCGCTGGCCGGCGATGCCAGTCGTGCCGCCTACCTGCGTGAAGGGCTCGGGGCGCTTTCGGCAGACGACTTCGTGCTGATCTTCTCGGATGCGTTGCACCAGAACCTGCCGGCGAACAGCAGCTTTTTCGGCAGCTTCACGCCGGCCGAGCTGGCGCAGGCCGACGCGCCGGTGTTCTGGCTCGGCGCAGCGCAGAAGCTCGACCTCGATCTGTGGAGCGTCGGCGAGACGCCGATGAAGACCTTCCCGTGGAAGATTCTGCATCCCGACCCGCCCGGCCGCTTCCGGCGCGAGAATCCGATCGCCCTTGACGACGACATTCAGACGGCCGTCGGGCAGGTCCTTCACCACGCCAGGGCGACGGGCCCGAACACCGTCGCGAGCGGCCCAGAGGGCGACAAGAAGGGCAGCGAAGCGGGCGGCAACGCGCCTGCCGAAGGCGGCTTCTTCAAGCAGTTGTTCGGTTTCTTTCACTCTGATCGGAAAGCAGGCCATGGATAGTTTCAGGGGTTCCGGTGATTCAGTGGCGCTTGGCCAGACGCGTCGGCCCTGGTTCAATTCGAAAGGGCAGGAGATTCTCGACGAGCAGGCGCCAGGTCATCCGGCCGGCTACCAGGCCGACGCCGGTCTTGTCGAGGCGGTCAATACCGCGTTGATCCTCGCCAAGCCCTTGTTGCTCACCGGCCGGCCGGGCACCGGCAAGAGCGAACTGGCCGAGCGTGTCGCCTGGGAGCTTGGCATCGGTCCGGTGTTGCGCTTCGAGGCGCAGTCGCTGAGCGAAGCGCAGGAACTCTTTTATCGCTTCGATCTGGTTGGCCAGATGGCCGATGCGCAGCTGGCGCCAGCGCAGCAGCGTTCGCCGTTGCCAGCCGAGCATTTCCTGACGTTCGGTCCGATCGGCAAGGCGATCCTGTACGCCAACCCCGGTCCCTACGGCGACCTGATCGAGTGGGATCGACGCTGCGACGCGGTAGGGTTTGCCGGACCCGTCGGCTCCGACGCCGAGCACGAGCGGCTGCCTTCGCCGGCGCACGCGACGGCCTCCACGGCAGCCACCGGCGGCAGCGTCGCGGCGCGTGCCGCGCGGCGCAGCGTGGTGCTCATCGACGAGATCGACAAGGCCGCCCGCGACGTTCCCAACGACCTGCTCAACGGCATCGAGCGGATGGAGTTTCGCATTCGCGACCTGCGCAACCGGCTGATCGCCGCGCCCGACGATCCCCGTTTCCGGCCGGTGGTGGTGATCTCGAGCAACTCCGAACGTGACCTGCCCGAGCCCTTCCTGCGGCGCTGCGTCTTCTATCACATCCCCGATCCGACGCAGGACAAGCTGCGCGAGATCCTGCGCGCGCGCGTCGCCGGTCTGACCCCGCCTGGTTCGGAATCGCCGCCGGACGCTGCCGCGTACCCGCCGCTTTCGCCGTTCTACGAAGCGCTGCTGTCGTTCTTCATCGCTTTTCGCGACGATCCGGCGGCGCACACGGCCTACACCCCCGGCACCTCGGAACTGCTCGACTGGGCGCGCGTGCTGCAACACCTCGGCGCCAGCCCGCAGCACGATCTGGAAGGCAACAAGGCGTTGCTGCTCCGTACCCTCAGTGCGGTGGTCAAGCACGGCGACGACGTCAAGACGCTGCTCGACGCGTTTAAACGGCTGCGGCAGGTCGATCTGAGGCCGGCGTCGACCTGAATGCCTGCCGCTGCCACGTTGACTGCAGAGGGACGCGCTGTCCATTGGTCCCACGAAAGCAGCGTCGACAGTCTGGTGATCTTTCTCCGCGAGCGAGGCTTCAGCATCGGACCGTCGGAGGCGATCGACGCCGCCAGACTGGTTCTTCATCTCGCCCGGCAGGTACCGCTGGCGGCCTCGCCAGTCGATGCCGAATGGCTGGCACCGAAACTGCGCCCGATCTTCTGCAAGAGCCGGGCGGATCAGGAGCGTTTCGACGCGCTGTTCGCAGAGTGGGCCGGCGTGAAGGCCACTTACCCTCCGCCAGGCGGCGACATCGCGCCAACGCCGCCCGAGACCGCGCCAGCGCAGCCCACAACCGCGCGGAGGCGCTGGAAAGCCGCCGTCCTGGCAGTGCTGGCGGCGGTGATGGTGTTCGCGGTGTACGACCGGATGCAGACGCCGCCGTCGGTTCCGCCGCAGGCAGCTCCGCCAGCGCCAGCGCCTGCCGACACGCCGGCGGCGGTGACCACGCCGTCGGCCGGCACCGCGCAGGACAGGACTGGAGAACGTTCTTACGGCTTTTTCCCGGCGGTGCGCTACAACCGGGAGCTACGACCGTGGATCAGCAGCGGACTGCTCGGCCTCGGCGCGCTGGCCGTGCTCGGGCTGGCGATTCCTTTCGCTGTGCCATGGCTCGGTCACTCCCGGCGCAGCGGCCGGCCGATCACGCTCGACGACAGCAGCCTGCGCCAGGAGGCCGAGCGCATCGTGCCGCCGCTGCCGGCCGAAGTCAGCGCGCGCCTGGCGCGCCACGTGGCCGGCCCGGCGGCGCTGCGTGATCGCCTGCAGCGCCGCCCGCCGCTCGACGTAAAGCGGACTATCGAGGCGACGCTGCGCCGGCTGGGGGTGCTGCAACTGCGCTACCGGGCGGCACGGCTGACGCCCTCTTACCTGCTGCTGGTCGATGTGGTCAATGAGCAGGACCCGCGCGGTCGGATGTTCTACCACTGGGCACAACGTCTGCGGCGCCAGGGCATCGAGGTGGATATCCGGCTGGTGCAGCACGACCAGGCGACTGGCACCGCGCGCACGGTCCGGCCAGCCGACAGCGGGTGGCGGCTGAATGGCGTCGATGGCGAGCCGCTCGACCGCCTGCCGGCACCGCCGGTCGGCCAGCGTCTGATCGTCGTTTCCGATGGCGACCTGCTGGTCGATCAGCGCGGTAACTGGCGTGGCTGGGCGCTTCGCGCCGGTTTTCACCGCTGGTCCGATCGCGCCGTGTTCTCGCCCGTCGAACCGCGCAGCTGGGGCGTGCGCGAAGAGGCGATCGAGCGCGCCGAGCGCAGCGCCGACCCCGGCTTCATCATCCTGCCGCTCGACGAGGCGGCGCTGGCCGCGTGGGCCGAACTGGTGGTCACCGGCCGTCTGCCCGAGTTCGGCCTCAGCCGCCCGCAGCGCTATCCGCGCCTGCTGCGCGCGCTGGAAGAGCAGGGGCTGGAAGATCGCCTGCTGGCCGACGCACCGCCTTTTGCCCGCGCCGCCGAAGTCGCCGACCTGATCGCGCAGCTCAAGCTGTACCTCGGCGAGAACGGTTACTACTGGCTTTGCGCCTGCGCCGTGCCGCCGGTGATCCGCTGGCAGTTCACGCTGCTGCTCGGCGAACAATACTTGCTCAACGCCGGCGTCGACGAAGACGATCTGCCGGGCTTCATCGCCCGCTATTACGCGCGGCTCGCCAGCCTGCCGTGGATGCGCCGCCAGAAGATGCCCGACTGGCTGCGGCTGGCCTTGCTCGACAGCGTTCCGCCGGTGATTCAGCAGGAGATTCGGCAGGTGCTGCAGAGCCGCCTCGGCCAGCTCAAGCCGGCCGCCGACGGCCAGCAGATGCTGCAACTGGAGGAGCCGCCGGGTCCTCTCGGCCTGCGTCGCAGGCCAGCCCCGGAGGCCGACGCGGTGCTCGCCGACACGCTCTATCTCGGCTATATGGACGGCCGGACACCGCGGCAGCTGATGCTGCGCGCGCCGCGCGAGTGGGCCGACTGGCTGGCGCGGCTGCCGTCGCGGCGCCGGCCGGGGCTGTTGGGCGACTGGCTGGCGGCGCTGCTCGACCGTCTGCTGTGGCGTAACGGTCTGAGCTTTCTCGGCGCTTCGCGCCGCGCCTGGGGCGTCTTCCTGCTCGCTGTCGCCGTGCTCGCTGGCCTCGGCGGCTGGCTGGTGGTCAGTGATCCCGAGCAGCTCGCGCCCGCTCTGCGCGAGGCGCTGTACGTCGAGCAGGCGAGCGCAGTCGCTTTTCCGCATCGCGGCCGGGTGAACGTCGCCGCCGTCAGTGCCGATGGCAGCCGCGTTCTGACCGCCAGCGACGACCACAGCGCGCGCCTCTGGGACGCCCGCAGCGGCAAGCCGCTGGGCGAGCCGATGCGCCATCGCGGACCCGTCCATGCGGCGGCGTTCAGCGCTGACGGCCGCCGCGTGGTGACCGCCAGCGACGATCGGACGGCGCGCCTGTGGGACGCCGGAACCGGCAGCGCGCTGGGATTACCGATGCGCCACGAGGGCGCCGTCTTCGGCGCCGTCTTCAGCGCCGACGGCCGCCGGGTGCTGACTGCCAGCGCCGACCAGACGGCAC
>DPSD01000056.1:0-133 GCA_003538495.1 Accumulibacter sp. | reverse complement strand
ACCAGACGGCACGCCTGTGGGATGCCACGAGCAGCGAGCCGCTGGGCGAAGTGATGCACCACCAGGACGCTGTCTTTGACGCAGCCTTCAGCCCGGACGGCCAGCGCGCGCTGACCGCCAGCGCCGACCAGAC